>DASYCL010000790.1:0-22472 GCA_036500245.1 Polyangiaceae bacterium
ATCCCCGTTGGTCGTCCCGTTGTGGCAGGACACGCACTTGGCGTTGAGTAGCGCCTGGATCTCGTTCGCGTTCGCCGAGCCGTCCGCGTTCGGGTTCGCGTAGTCCCACGGATATTCCGTGCGAGTCGCGATCGGCTGCAGGAAATTCTCCGCGCCTCGACCGGCCGCGATCGTGAGCGCCTGACCGCCCGGCAAGTTCGGCTGATTGCGATCTTCGTGACAGCCGCCGCACACGCGATCTTCGCCCGGCATGCCCTGAATCCAGGTGGTTTGGCTGCGGATCGACAGATCGAACTCGTCGATCGGCTGAAGATGCATCGGGATGTACGGCGGCAAATCCGCGAGCCACGACCCATCCGCTTCGACCTTGGCTTCGCCCAGGATCGCCGCGCCTTCGGCCATGGTCAGACCGAACATGGTGTGGTTCGGTGAAGCCTCCGTCGAGAACCCTTCGATGATGCGCACACGCTGCGTCTTCAGCAGCGCTTGATCGGTCGGCGTGTTGGCGGCAAATTCGGCGCCACCCACGGCGTCCCCGTGGCGTACTGCGAGCGACGTCTCGTGCACGTTGATCGAACCGAAGCGCACCGCGACCGATGAATCCACCGTGTCCTGACGCGACGGCAAAATCGGCGGCTCGGTGCGCGTCGTGATTGGCCGCGCGTAGAGCTCCCAGGTGTTCTCGTAATTGACGATCAGCTGATTGGTGCGGGTCGACTCGTTGTACAAGTACACACCGTAGTCCGGCGGCGTGAGCGAGAGCTCATTCTGCTGATTCACGGTGCCGTTCGCCCACGACACCATCACGCGACCGTCGGGCAGCACCACCGGCGAGCGATAGCGCCCGACCGGTGACGGACTGTCGTCACGCGGCACGGACGGCGTGAGCACGCTGTAGGCTTCGTCTTCGGTCTTCTCTTCGTCGAACTGACCGGCGACGGTGGCGGAGCGCGCGTCGAGCCTCACCAGCGCGCCGGCTTGAATCGTGTTTTCGCGGTTCGTGACGATGCCGTAAAAAACGTTCGGGTCGTAGCTCTCGGCGACTTGCACCACCGAGTTGCCGGGCTTGCCGTGCTGGCCGCTCAGCGCGACGATTTGCGTGCAATCCGGATTCATCGCGAACACTTTCACGTCGTTCACGTTCTCGAGATGCTCCCAGCGCGAGAACCCGACGCGACCGTCGTGCATCGAGAACAAGGTCACGATGTGCGACAGGTTCTGCGAGCAGAGCTTGCGATCCGCGTCGCCGCCGTCCAGCGTGATCGTCGCGAGCTGCGTCACCGCGCGCGAGTGGTTGTACTCGTCCGCGCGCGTGCCCATCTCGGTGTAGGCTTGATTGGTCGTGAACACGATGCGATTGCCAGGCGCGAAGATCGCGTTTTGGTCGTCGAACTGGCCCATCGTGAGCTGATGTACGTTGTACTTGCCGTCCGCGCCGCGATCGATGCCCGCCCAGTACACGTGGTACTGATCCGTATCGTCCTTCTTCATCGTGAACACGACCTTCGTGCCGTCGAAGCTCACGTCCACGCTCGAGATGTCCGCCGTCTTGTAGTCTTCGATGATGTTGCCCTGAACCGCCCGGTTCTTCAGATCGTAGACTTCGAGGCGCCCGCCCGGCATGTAGCGCCCGTAGTCCATGACCTGGCCCATGCCGCCCGCGACGTCGATCGTCACGCTGCCATCCGCGCCAACCTGTGTGTTCTGGCGAACCGCGTAGACAATGCGCGAGACGCTGTTCGGACCGTCGTCCGTCAAGCTCGAGCCGTCACTGACTTTGCTGGAGCAACCGCTGAGACAGCCGAGCGCCGCGAGCAGCGGCAGCGAGCCGAAACAGAAATGCAAAAGGTGACGGGCCATACTGGACTCCTGAGGTTTGGCGGGTGGCGCGACGGGCGAGGCGCCAATTCATACTTAAGCAGGAACTGGACCAACAATAAAACATAATAATTTCCAGGATATAACGGCGAGTTACGTGGGCGGACACCCCCGATAACCCGAGCTCCGACGCGGCCCCGGGCCCCCAGCGTACAGGCACTCCACCGCGCCGAACTCCGCTCCAATTGCCAGCGCCGCGCTCGGGCTTTGGCAAAAACCGCGGATCGCCCACGCCCAACCAAAAAAGAGCGGCGTGGCCAAAGGCGGATTCGTCGAGTAAGGAGCCGCTGAATAGCTCGGGAAGTCGCGAAGTCATGACCCTCAAATTCAACGAACAAGGTTTGATCCCCGCGGTGGCGCAAGACCGCTTCGATGGTCAGGTGCGCATGGTCGCGTGGATGAACCGCGAGGCGCTCGAGCAGACGCTGCGGAGCGGCAACGCGACGTTCTTCAGCCGCTCGCGCGGCAGTTTGTGGGTGAAGGGCGAAACCAGCGGCCACCTGCTGCGGGTGCATTCGGTAACCGCCGATTGTGATGCAGACACGCTGCTTTTGCTAGTCGAGCCGGCCGGCCCGTCCTGTCACACCGGCAGACCGAGCTGCTTTTTCCAGCGCGTGACGAGCGAAGGCGAGCTCGTCGAGCAGCCGTTCGAGGCCGAGCCGTTTCTCGGTGAGCTCGAGCGCACGATTCGCGAGCGTCAGGCGAGCACGGCCGAAAAGAGCTACACGCGCTCGCTGCTCGACGGCGGGGTGCCGAAAATCAGCGGGAAAATCACGGAAGAAGCCGGCGAGCTCGTGGCCGCACTGGCTCACGAAAGTGACGATCGCGTGCTCAGCGAGGCCGCCGATCTGCTCTTTCACGTGCTGGTCGGGTTGCGCGCACGCGGGCTCGACTTGCGCGCCGTCATGGCGAAGCTCGCCGCGCGCTCCGGCACCAGCGGCCACGCCGAAAAGGCGAGTCGCAAGAGCTGAGGGCGGCGCCTCGCTTATCGAAGCGGTCGCCCTCGCGAACGATCGGCTCTGGCGACTCTGTCGCGAGATGTAGGCAGCACGAGTTCGGGCGCCGGCAGCGCACTTGCCGATCCTCGTGCGCTTTCCATGAGTTTGACCCTCCGGGATGCGCTCGTTATCGTGGCGCTTCTCGTTTCAAGCGCGACCGCACGAGCGCCTTCCCAACGAGCGACCGCTGATGCCGATCAAGATTCTGGTGTTCGAAAGTGATGCGGGCTTCGCTTCCGAGTTGAAAAGCGGGTTCGCGCGCCTCGGTTGCGAAACGACCGTGGTCGATGACGCAAACCAAGGTTTGCAAGCGGCCGCGCGCGAAAAGCCCGCGCTGATTCTGCTTTCAATCGAGCTCCCGCGCATGAATGGCTTCTCCGTTTGTAACAAGCTCAAGCGCGACGCCGGGCTCAAAGACGTGCCGCTGATCATCATGAGCTCGGAGTCGACCGAAGAGACATTCGAGCAACACCGGCGCCTGCGCACGCGCGCGGAAGACTACGTCCACAAGCCGATCAGTTTCGACGCGCTGCTCGCGCGCATTCAGCCGTTCGTGCAGATCGGGGGCCCGGCCCCCGAAGAATCAGCGGACAGCGAAGCAATCGTGCTCGATGACGACATCGAGATCGAAGAGGCTGAAGTCGTCGAAGAAGCGCCGACCGTGACGTCGCGCGAAAGCTTGATCGATCAGCAGGAACTGGTCGATCAACAAGAAGTGAGCGACTTCGCCGATCAGGCGTTCAACGCGCTCGAAGTGGCGCCCGTCAGCCAAGTCGAAATCGCCGAGGTCGAAGTCGCCGAGGTGAGCGAAAGCGAACCGGAATACGCTGCGCCGAGCGTGGCGCCGGGGAGCATGGCGCCCGCGAGCGTGGCGCCGGTAAACGGAGCTCCCGCGAGTGTCGCGCCGGAGTTTGCGCCGCCCAGCATCGCTCCGAGCAGCGTCGCGCCGACGAGTGTCGCTCCAGCGAGCGCAGCGCCTGCCGTAGAAGAAGCAGCAGAGCTCGACGAAATCGAGATCGACGACGCGGAAATCGCAGAGGCGGAAGAGTCCATGCCCGTTTCGCTCTCGGACATGGAGCCGCCGTTGTCGGTGCCTCCGCCTCCGATGCCGAGCGCGCGACCTGCGTCGCTCGCGCCGGGACGCGTGCCGTCGCTTCGGCCGTCGTCTGCACCGCGCGCGGCCGACGTCGGTGACACCAGCAAATATCGCGAAGAGATCGAGCGTCAACGCGCGCGGATCAAAGAGCTCGAAGAGGAAACTCGCGCGGACCACCAGAAAATCACCGAGCTCGAAGACACGCTCAAGCGCGGCGCCGGTAAGGACGCCGAAGTGCAGCGGCTTCAGCGCGAGCTCGACGAAGCCAAAGCCAAAGGCGCCGCTAGCGCGGCAAGCGGCGGCAAAGGCGGCGGCTCGGCGCGCGAGTTCTTGGATCTGCGCGAGCAGCTGAACCGAAAAGACAAAGAGATCCTCGAGACGCGCGATCAGCTGTCCCACAAGGACAAGGATTTGCTCGGCCTGCGCGACGCCGCGCTCGTGCTCGAACGCAACAAGGCCGACCTGTACGATCGCATCGCCGAGCTCGAGAAGCAGGCTATCGAGCTGCAAAAGGCGACGGAAGCCGCCAAGAGCGACAAGGATCAAGCGAGCAAGCGCGCCGAAGATTTCAAGCGCAAAGGCGACAAGATCAAGGTCGATCTCGACGCGAAGATTGCCGAACTTTCCGAAGCGCGCGCGATGCACGAAAGCGAGCTCGCCGATCGTGACGCGCGCGCCGCGCAGGCCCTCGCCGCGGCCGAAGAAGCCGGCCGCGCGCTCGCCGCTGAAGCTGCACAGGCGGCGCGCGACGAGGCCGACAGAGAGCACGCGCGCGAGCTCGAAGCCGTGAACTCCGCTGCGGCAGGCGCGCGTGCGGAAGCGGTCGCGGCTCGCGAAGCCGAGCTCAAGCGCGAGCACGACAACAAGCTCGCATCGCTTCATCGCGCCAACGAAGACGCGATGAACCGCCTGCGCGCCGAGCACACGCAGGACATGAACGACGCCGAGGCCGCGGCGCAACAAGCGCTCGCCACGCGCGAAGCCGAGCTCGGCGAAGAGCATCAAGCGGCACTCACGAAACTACGCAGCGAAAAAGAGCAAGGCGAAGCCGCGCGCGACGCGAAGACAGCGGCGCTCGAAGCCGAGCTCAACTCGCGCACCGAAGAGCTCGCGGCCGCCCACGACGCGATCACCGCCAAAGACAAAGCCTACAGCGAGATCGAAGCCTCCCTGATCACGACGAAGGACGAGTTCGAAGCCGAAAAGACCACCGCGCAGGCCCTGGCCGCGCGCGCCAAGGCGCTCGAAGGCGACCTCTCACAAAGCCAAACTTCGCTCGCTTCGACCGAAAAGATTTTGGAAGATCGCGACGCGAAGCTCGCGCAAATCGAGGCTGCATTCGCGGCAGCGCGGGGCGATTTGCAAAGCGCGCACGCTCAGCTCGCCGCAGAGCGCGAGCGCGTCACGCGTGCGCACGCGAAATGGGCCGAGGATCGCAGCTCGCTCGAACGCGCGAAGGACGCGCTCGCCGCCGCGCTGGCTCAGATCGAAGAAGCCGAAAGTCGCTCGATCGACTGAACGATGTCGCGGAGCGCGCGGAAACCTTCGACTAGCCGCGGCCCCGGCCGGCCGAGGAATGCTTCCGGCACGGCAAACACTTGGCGTTTGGCAAGCGCGGGGATCGTTTGCCACGCAGGCCGGCGATAGACGACCTCGGCGCGATATTTTTCGAGCCGCACGCCGCACCACGACATGATCACCGCGTCCGGCGCGGCGCGCACGGCTTCAGCGTCGGTGATGGGCGTGCTTTTCACATCACGCAAGGCAAACGGGTTTTCACCGCCAGCGCGCTCGATCAAATCCTGCACCCAGCTTTTTCGACCCGGCACGATCACCGGCTTCGGCCACCATTCGACGAGCAAGCGCGGCGCGACGCTGGCCGTCACCGCGGCGATTTCATGCTGCATCCGCTGCGCGAGCTCGGCGCCGCGCGCGGGCACGCCGAGCCGCGCCGCGATTTGCGTGATGTCGTCGTACACATCGGCGAGCGACACCGGCTCTGGCGCGAAGAACGGCAATTTCGCGGCCGCGAGATTTTCGAGCACACGCTCGTGCCCGGGCACGGTGAGTGACGCGAGCACGAGATCGGGTTTCAACGCGGCGACGCGCGCGACGTCGATACCGAGATCCGGACCCACCCGTGGCAATCCGGTGACGACCTCGACCGGATAGTCGCTGTGATCGTCGACCCCGACCAACTCGTCGGCGCAGCCGAGCGCGCAAACGATCTCGGTGTTGGAGCAAGTCAGCGAAACGACGCGCACGCGCTGATTCTACAACGAAGCAGAGCCGCGCGAGCCCTGCCGTGTCTTGTTCCGCCGCGTGCTTTCGGCTTGAATCGCGCCATGGCCGAAACACGGCGGGATCGTTACGCCGCTTGGGGCCTGACCTGGGTCGCGTACGCGAGTTACTACTTCGGGCGCAAAGGCTTCAGCGTCGTGAAATCGACGCTGCGCCACACGCTCGGCGTGAGCGAGTACGCGCTCGGCACGATCGACACGCTTTATCTCGGAAGCTACGCGCTCGGCCAATTCGTGAGCGGCTATTTCGGCGATCGCGTCGGCGCGCGCCGGCTGATCGGCTACGGCCTATTGGTATCGGCCGGTCTGTGCGCGGCGTTCGGGGCGTCGAACTTCGCGCTCGCGTTCGGCGTGCTGTTCCTGCTGAACGGCTTCGCGCAATCCACGGGCTGGCCGGGCACGACTCGCGCGATGGCCGAATGGACCACGCCCCAGAATCGCGGCACCGTGATGGCATTCTGGTGCACGTGCTATCAAGTCGGCAGCATCGTCGCGACTGATCTGTCCGCGTACATGCTGCATCGCTCGGGCTGGCGCGCAGCGTTCTTCGGCCCCGCGGCGTGCATGGTCGCAGTCGCCGTCGCGATCTTGTTGTTCTTGAAACCCGGACCGCGCAGCCCGGAGGAAGCGGCGAGCTTACCCGAGGCTGAGTCAGCGAGCCGCGAGAGGCACGCTGCAGCGCAGCGCGCGACCTACAAAAATCCCATTTTGTGGGCGTTCGGCGCGAGTTACTTCTTCATCAAATACGTGCGCTACGCGCTCCTGTTTTGGCTTCCCTACTATCTGAACACCACCCTCGGCTATGAGCCGGACCACGCAGCATACATCTCGAATGCGTTCGAAGCTGGCGGCGTCGTCGGCGTGATCGCGCTGGGCGCATTTTCGGATCGCGCTCGGCACCTTTCGCGTGCATCCGTTTCGATTTTCAGCTTGCTCGGTTTGGTGCTCGCTCTGATCGCATGCGCCAATGCCGGCCAGCACACGCTGCTGATCGTGGTCGCGCTCGCGCTCGTCGGCGCTTTGCTCTATGGTCCAGACGCGCTGCTCTCCGGTGCGGCCGCGCAAGACATCGGCGGCACAGAGGCAGCCGCGACCGCGACCGGCTTCGTGAACGGCGTGGGCTCGCTCGGGGGAATGCTCGAAGGGCTGACGCTGCCGGCAATCAGCCGTTTTTTTGGTTGGAAAGCCATGTTCCCGCTGCTCGCAGGCTTGGCGCTGTGCGCGGCGTTTTCACTCATCCCTGCCGCGCGCAAAGCGGACCCGCGGAGCGCGCGCGACGCCAGCTGACGCCTTCGCCGACACACGCGACGAGCGACATCTTTACACGCCCGACGTTTCGCGCACGAAGCTTTGCCAGACTCCGTCGACCAAGCGCTGGTGCGGCAAAAACCGGGCTTTGTATTTCATGCGCTCGGATTCGGCGATGTACAAACCCAAATACAAATAACGAAGCTCCCACGATTTACAGAGCTCGATTTGCTTCAGCACCGAGTAGGTCCCGATGCCCAGCTTTTCGAGCGTCGGCTCGTAGTAGCAATAGACGGCCGAGAGCGCTTCGTCGCTACGATCGACGAGCGCGACGCCGACCAACTCACCGTCGAGCAAGTAGCGAAGCTCGAAGCTTTCGCAGCAACTCACGACTAGAAACTCGCGATACCCCTCGAGGTCGATGCCGTCGCGATCGCTCGACAGCTCACGCAGCTCTTTGTGGCGATTGTAGAGCTCCACGCGCCGCGCGTCCGCGATGGGCTCTGCGACTTCGACCGTGAGGCGCGCGTTGCCCCGCCGAAGCGCGCGCCTCTGTGAACGATTGGGCTCGAAGTTCGCAACCTCGATTCGAATCGGTTCGCACGCGCGGCAGCCGGGACACGAGGTGCGATAGAGAAAAATCCCTTGTCTGCGATCGCCGGTGACGAGTCGCTGCTCGAGTTCGTTCCGCAGCAAGAGCCGCGCCGGAATGCGCAGCGGCATGCGCGCGATGCGTTCCGCCAAATACGGACACGGCTGCAGCCGGTCGTACACGACGAGTTCGGGCGGATCGCCTGGCACCACGCGGCCGTACGGCAAATTCCGCGGTTTGGTCACGGTTCGTCGTCTCCTCCGCGGAGCACGAACGGGGCCGGAAATAGCTCGGCGAACGCCATCACTCGCTGCTCGCGCGGATTCGCGACCACGACGACGGTGCGTTCGGCGAACTCGGACAGCACTTGGCGGCAAACGCCGCACGGCATCGCGAGCTCGGCGGCATCGGTGAAGACCGCGATCGCCGCGACCCGTAGGCGGCGCGTCGAGGCGCGCTTGGCTCCCGCGACCATGGCGCAGATCGCCGCGCGTTCGGCGCAGATCGTCGCGCCGTAGCTCGCGTTCTCCACGTTGCAACCGGTGAACACTTCGCCGTCGCGCGTGCGCAAGGCAGCCCCAACAAAAAATGAAGAGTACGGCGCATAGGCGTGCTCGCGCACAGCTCGCGCGGCCAGCACGAGCTCGCGCAACTCCGGCGCGAGCTCGCTCACGCGGCGGCCCCGATCAGCTCGATCCAGCGACTGAGTACGCCCGCGAAACTAGTGCGCGTGCGCGCTGCCGTCGCTTCGACTTCGGAGTGATCGAGCGGGCGCGCCGAGATGCCGGCGGCAAGATTGGTGATGCAGCTGATTGCGCCGACTTTGACACCCAAATGCCGCAGCGCGATCACTTCGGGCACCGTGCTCATGCCGACCGCATCCGCGCCGATCGTGCGTAGCATGCGGATTTCTGCGGGCGTTTCGTAGCTCGGGCCGAGCATCGCTGCATACACGCCTTGGCACAGGGTCACATTGACGGAGCGCGCGGCGTCGCGCGCGAGATCGAGCAGCGCGGGATCGTAGGCGTGCGTGAGATCGGGGAAACGAGCACCCGTGCCGAAGTTCGGGCCGCGTAGCGGGTTATCGCCCATCAAGTTCAGGTGGTCGGTGATGAGCATCAAATCGCCGGAGCGGAAGCTCGGGTGGATGCCGCCGGCCGCGTTGGTCAAGAGCACGGCGCTACAACCGAGCGCCGCGAGCACGCGCACGCCGAACACCGCGCGCTCGAACGAGTGCCCTTCGTATACGTGCGCTCGCCCTTGCAAACACGCCACGGGAACGGCCGCCACTTGACCCAAACATAAGTTGCCCGCGTGGCCCGCGACGTTCGAGCACGGCATGTCCGGGATTTCCGCATACGGAATGCGCGTCAGCTCCGCGAGCTCGTTGGCGAAAGCGCCGAGGCCAGAACCGAGCACAATGCCGACACGCGGCGTGACGCGAACTTTCGCCCGGACGAACTCGGCAGCGAGCCCCACGCGCTGTCGTTCGTCGTCCGCCATCCGACTCATCTTACCTCGTGATCGAAAGCGCGCCCCGCGGCCGAGAAAACCGCCCGACTTTAGCGCAATGTGCCCGGGCTGGCGAGGGCCCTAAATCGTGGAGCCGGGCGCCGCGCTGGACTGGATTGAGCCTTCGAGCTAGCTTCCGCGCCCCCGCCGGCCGGTGTTGGCTAGTGCGCGGCAACCCGGCAGAGAATCCATGGCCACCAAGTTCGCTCAATTCCTCCAAGACAACAAAATCGATCCGCGCCGCATCATCGTGGCTTCGCAAGAGCTCGAACGGCTCCGACCCGAAGATCGCAAGCTCCACAGCGTGCGCCGCGCCGCCAAGACCGAAAAGCCGGCTGAAGGCGCCGAAAAGCCCGCGAAGCCGCGCTCGGGACGTGCGGTGACCCAGCGCTTGATCGACTCGGTCACTGCGGGCAAGGCCGTCTCCGGCCCAGCCAAGACACGCCTCGTGCGCGCGCTCAACCGCGTGCTCGAACAGAAGAAAAAGAGCGCGATCGAACTGCGCGCACTGTTCTGAGCGAAAATTTCGCGTCGTTCTTCGGGAGCGCAGCTCCCGCCCCACTGAAGTGAGTTCAGCGGGGCCTTACCCCTCAGGTTTTGGGGCCCGTCCCAAAACTCTCGCGTGTCAGTGCACGCCGGGAAATGTGGGCGGCCCCCGGAGTAGTAACCCGAGAAGTTTCGAGCAGACGCTTCGGTTATGAAATATTTGGGGGTTGTGGCGCATCTCACCAGATCGTGGTCGCCAGTGTCGTAGTCGGTCGAGCATTTTGGCTCGCGCCAGTGCCTGAGCAGCGGCAAAGCCGTCCGGCAAAAGCTAAGCTCTCGGCTGTGACCGAGCTGTCGGAACTGATCGAGCGCTGCAAGGCTGGCGACGGCCTCGCGTTTCGAGAGGTCTTCCGCAACCACCGCAGCGATGTGGCGCGCCTGGTTCAACGCATGAGCGGCCGCCCTTCGGATCTCGAAGACCTGGTGCAGGAAGTGTTTCTGCAGGTCTATCGCAGCATCAAGGATTTCCGCGGCCAATCGCGCTTCAGCACCTGGCTCTACCGGGTCACAGTCAACGTCGTTTTGATGCAGCGCCGCGCCGCTAAGAGCCGCCCCGTGCTGCACGAAGCTCCCGACGACGCGTTCGGCGCTGATTTACACGAGTTGCCGGACGACCAAGTGGCACGCGCTCGGCGCGTCGGAGCCTTCTATCGGCTGCTCGATCGCTTGAGCGACAAGAAGCGGGCTGTCTTCATTTTGCACGAGCTCGAGGGCATGTCTCCGAGCGAGATCGCGAAAATCGTGAGCGCGCCCGTGCTCACGGTGCGCACTCGTTTGTTCTACGCGCGAAGGGAGCTGCTCGAGCTCCTGCGTGAAGAGCCCGCGCTCGAAGTCGTCGCGCGCGAGCTCCACGCCGAGGTCGAACCGGAAGCGCCGCTCGGCGAAAGGGAATCGACGTGAGCCGAGAACGAAGCGCCGAAGAGCGAGCGCTCGACAATATCGTGAGCGAGCTGCGCGCGCAGCCGACTCCGGAATTGGATTGGGATCGCATCGAAGCGCGCTTGATGAACGAGCCGCGACCGGCGGTGAGCCAAAGCGCGCACGGCTGGTTCGCGCGGCTCGCCTTGCCCGCGATTGCGCTGGGAGCAGTCGCAGCGGGCGTGTTCGTGTTGGTTCCGCGCCACACCGCGACGCCGCAGGCAACCCCCAAACCCACGGCCAAAGTCTTGGCGGGTCCCGTGAACGGCGATGCGCTCGCGCTCGGCACGCACGTCACCGCGGCCAATCAAAGCGTCGTGGTCGAACACGTGGGTCGCGCGAGCTGGACGCTCGAACCCCACGCGACCGCAGCGTTGGCCGATGCCGGGGAGTTTTTGACCGTGCGGCTCGAGAGCGGCGCAGTCTCGGCACACGTCACGCCGAATCCGAAACCAGAGACTTTCGCCGTCGAAGTGGGCGGCACGCGCGTCGCGGTGCATGGGACCGCGTTTCGCGTCGAACGCGCTGGCGATCGCGTCTTGGTCGAAGTGACCGAGGGCGTCGTGGCGATCGAGCCCACTTCGGCGCATTCTGATCCCTCGTTCTTGTTGCGCCGCGGCTCGCGCGGCAGCTTCGGGCTCGACGGGCGCACGGGCAGCGTCGAAGGCAACGCCTCGGTGGTCGTGCATGATAGCGGGCGCAAATCTCGCCGCGAAATCGCGCGCGCCGCACAGCCGAGCGCACCGAAGCCACAAACCGCTCCGCCCACGGCGAGCGCTACGCCGGAGCCGAGTGCGGTTGCGACTGCGGAAGCTCTGCCGCTGCAACAAGAGCCGTCCATCTCGGACATCGAAAGCGGCGTCAGCACCGCGGTCGACTTGATGAACCGCTGCTTCCAAGAAAAGACTCAATCGAGCAGCACCGTCAGCGTGAGCACCGGCATGACCTTGAGCATCGCCGGAGACGGCTCGGTGCAAAGCGTGACGTTCGAGCCGCCGCTCGCGCCCGCAGTCGAAGATTGCAGCGTCGCCGGGCTCCGCAATCTGACTTTCGCGCACTCAGTCGAAGGCGCGACGTTCACGCGCGTGCTCGAGCTGAAGCGTTAGGCCTTCGCGCCTGGTGACGTGACTTCTTCGTCTTTGGCTTGTTTGGGCCCTGCGCGAGCACAGCGCTTGGCCGCTCACGCGTCGAGCGACGCGACGGGCGCCTGTCCGGTCAGTTCTTGTTACTCGCCTCTCCTTCGAAAACCGTGATCAGCCGCGCGAACCTGCTGGTTTTGTTTTATTTCCGGGCAGGCGGACCCAAGCCCCTCGCGCGCGCTCCGGCGCGAAAAGAGCCGAGAGAGGCGCCAGGAAATGGACAAGGTGAATTCTTGGGGTTCAGCGGGTCGCGGCGCAGCGCACACTGGTAGCCCGAACCACTACTCTCTGCGCAACACGATTGCGCGCGTGTCGCCGACCATGAAGCGCATGCTGCGATCGTCGTCGAGCTTGAAGCTCGCTTTGTCGACGCTGCCGTCCGCGCGCGCGACGGCGAGCTCGACGTCATTTTCATGCACACTCGCGACCGTGTATTTGCCGATGCGCGGCTCTTCCGCGGGCACCGCGACCGTCAGGTGTGAGCCGGAAAATTCGAGACTGAGCCCGCGCGCCCAGCCAGTCGCTGTCGCGACGTCTTTGGAGTCGAAGTTTTCGACGCTCTCGCCTAGCCAGCGCCCTTCGAGCTTGTGCTGAATCGGGTTGCCGCAGCCCGAGAGCAGCAGCGCGCCGAGGGCCAAGATCGACAGGCTGGTCAGACGCCGGCCGAGCCGGCTTTTGGGCGGGAACCTCGTCGAAACTTCGGGGTTTGGGGGTTGGATGAGCATCACGATCGAATGGTAAGATATCAGCCCACACACACGCACACTTTTGAGTAAATATCGGCCCGTCGACCGACTCAAGCAGCCGACGGGCCGACACTTGTGCGGGCCGCCTCAGCCGCGCTTTGGCCGCAGCACCTGCGCGCAGCTCCCACTCGGGAAGCGCGTCGAGCTTACGAGGTCGAGCGCGAGCGGCTCCGCCAGCTCCGAGAACAAACCCTGTCCGCGGCCGAGCGCCACGGGCGCCACCACAAGCACATACTCGTCGATCAATCCCGAGCTCACCAAGCTACGCGCGAACGCGACGCCACCGTGCGCGACCAGGTCTTTGCCGGGTTCTGCCTTCAAGCGCGCGATCTCTTGCGCGAGGTCACCTGAAGCGACCCGCGGTTCGGCCCATGATTTCGCGACGTCCACAGGGACGGGCTCCGCGCTCGAAGCATCGACGAGCGCCTGCGTCGTTGCGGCGTTCACGTGCTGACTGCGTGAGAAGACGACCTTCGGGACCGCGTTCATCGGCGCGGCGATGACGTCGTCGGATTTCGGCCAGTAGGCGGCCATGTCCGCGTAAGTGCGGCTGCCCATGAGGTGAGCGCCGGCTTGCCACATCATGTCGGCGATCCACTGCTTCGCCACTGGGTCGGGCTGCGCGGGAAACAGCCAGCGCATCTCGCCCGCCGGCCCCGCCATGAACCCATCGAGCGTCACGGACATGCGCAAAATCAGCTTTCTCATGTTTTCTTCTCCTTCTCGCTAGGACGACGCTCGAGCAAGTTCGGTATCGACACGCGGTCGGTCGATTTTTGCGGATTGTCTCGCCGTCACCGACAGCAGCGCACGCCCAAGCTGTAGTCGAAATATTGGCGCGGGTGAGTGCTGACCTTCGAGTCACAACCCTCGCGCGTGGAGCGCGAGTAGAAGCCGCCGAGGAATGCGCCGATGGGCGCGTCGACCCACTCGTCGAGATTGCCGACCATGTCGTAGATGGCATCCGTGCCCCAGACGCTTTTACAGCTTTCGGTGGCGCCGGTTTTGCGCAAGAGCGGACCTTCGCTGCCTTCCACCAAGTTGAGTCGCGGATCGAGGTGACCGGTCGACATGTCGCCGTGCAAGATTTGCGCGGGGTGCGCTTCGCGGAAGACGTTGCAGCGCCCGTCTTCGTAGCGATCGCCATAGGGGAATTTTTGTTGGGACTCGCCGCGGCAAGCGAAGATCCATTCTTGTTCGGTGCACAGGCGCTTGCCCGCGTTGCGACAGGCGAGCTCGGCGAGGTTGCCGCTCAGATAACCGTTCGGAGTGACACCTTCGTGCGACTCGGCGCGCGGCTCGAAGTCCTCGCTGAGTTCGAAATCGGGCGGGGGTGGCACGCCGAGTTTTTCGCCGCGCGCGCGGCTCGTCCACTCTTTGAACGAGCTCGAAGCTTGCGCGCGCGTCGGGTGATAGTACGGCGAAATACGGCGCCCGGCTTTGACGTCAGTGAGCGTATCTTCGTAACGATCGATGCAAAAACGACCGCGCACGTCGACCATTTCCGGCGGGCAGCGCGCGCTCGGCGCGCCGGGCAATAGCTGCGGTTGCGCGGGCGGCGCGGCTCCGAATTGCACACGGTCGCCGCCGTCCGGCAGATAGAGCAACGTGGGACGGCCCGCGTCGTTCAACGGCAAAGCGTTCGGCGCCGCGTCGCTTTGCGCCGCCGACGAACTCGGACGTTCATGGTCGTTTGGCTCTGCTGTCCGCGAACAGCAGGGCAACCCAAATAAAAAAATGAAACTCGAGCACGCTCGGACGACACGCTTCGTGATCTGTGCTTCGCGTATCGCGTTGGGCGACTCGCGGCGGAACTTCACTTGCCGCGGTAGACGATCAAACCGTGCGACAGATCGTACGGCGAAACCGCGACGCGCACGCGATCACCTGGCAGCACGCGGATGTGATGGCGACGCATGCGCCCCGAGAGCTGAGCACGGACAATCGCGCCACCCTGGTCGACCTTGATGTTGTATTGACCGCCGCCGAGAGCGTCCTGAATGACGCCCTCCATTTCGAGAAGATCGCCCTTACTCATGTGTTACGACTCATTCGGTCCTTTACGGCCGCGCAACCTGGCACAGCCCGCCCGCTAATGCAACCGCACTAAATCAGCCTCGGCGGGCGCTCGCGACGGTGATTTGCCGTGTTTTCCGCCACTTTTCCCGCAACCCTGTTCGACTACAACGGCGTGCTCGCCAACGACGAGACCGTCCACCTGGCCGCATTCCAAGATGCACTCCGGCCACTCGGCGTGACGCTGACTGAAGCCGACTATTGGGCGAAGTATTTGGGCTTCGACGATGTCGGCGCGTTCGACGCGATCTTGCGCGACGCGGGCCGCGACTCGGATACGGCGTTCATCGCCGAATTGGTCGAAGCCAAACGCCCGCTTTATCGCGCGCGCGCCGAAGCAGCATTGCCGCTCTTCGACGGCGCGGCTGATTTGATTCGACGGCGCGCGGCGTTCGGCCCAGTCGGCATCGTGTCCGGCGCGCTGCGCGATGAGATCGCTTTGGGCGTGATCGCGCTCGGCGTCGCCGAAGTGATCGTGAAGATCGTCGCGGCCGAAGACACGCGCGCATCGAAGCCCGATCCGCACGGCTATCTGCTCGGCATCGAAGCGCTCGCGAAATTGATCCCGCGCGGGCACGCCGAACGCGCGCTCGTGATCGAAGATTCGATCGCCGGCATCGAAGCGGCGAAGGCCGCAAAATTACCGTGCGTCGCGGTCGGACACAGTTATCCCGCGGTCGAACTCGTCAAAGCCGGCGCGGATTTAGTGGTCCACGAGTTGAAGAGCCTCGACGAAGCGACGCTCGCCGAGCTCTATCGAAAGCTCTATGGCTGAGCTCGGTCGTGCGATCGCGATCGCGATCCTGTGCGGCTTTTGCGCGCTGTCTGCCGATCAACGCGCGTCTGCTCAAGAGTCGTCGCGGGATTTTTTGGGGGGCGTGGGCAAAAGCCAAGCCGCGGGCAAGCGCAGCGCGTCGCGCCTCTCACCCGGCAGCGATGCGTGGCAACGCACCGGCTACGGCGAAATCCGCGGCGTCACGATCGGCCCGATCGAGAGCTCACTGCACCCGAACAAAGGCTACGGCAGCGAAGCCTACGAGCGCACGCTCGCCGAAAGCGCGCGGCTCGGCGCGAACTGGATCTCGCTCACCGTATTTTCACGCGTGCTCGACTTGCACTCGACCGGCATTTCGCTGAGCTTCGAAGCGCCGTTCGCGGAAAATCGCGCCGCGGTGCGGAGGGCGGTGAAACAAGCGCACGCGCGCGGGCTGCGTGTCTTGCTCGTGCCGCATTTGTGGGTCGAAACTGGCGAATGGCGCGGCGAAATCGATCCCGGTTCGGACGAAGCGTGGGCCGCGTGGACCAAAAACTACCGAGCCTTTTTGCTGACCTGGGCGAACGTCGCGCGCGAAACCGAGGTCGACATGCTCTCGGTGGGCGTCGAACTGCGCAGCTGGCTCACGACGACACACGCCGTCTCCTTCTCACCGATCATCGACGACGTACGCCGCGCCTATCCCGGGCTCTTGACCTACGCCGGCAATTGGGACGACATCGAGCAAACGGTGATTTTGGGTCAGCTCGACGTGATCGGTTTGAACGCGTTCTTCCCACTCGCCGACAAGGACGACGCGAGCTTCGAGGAGCTCGCCGCAGGCGGACGGCGCGTGAAAGATCACCTGAAAGAGCTCGCCGAAGCTTGGCAAAAACCGATCTTCTTCAACGAGTTCGGTTACACCACGCGCGCGAACACCGCGATCAAGCCCTGGGAATGGCCGGACAAGATGAGCCATGTCGTCCCGGATCAAGCTTCGCAAGCCGATGCGTATCGCGCGTTGCTCTCCGCCTTCGTCGACGAGCCGTGGTTCGCCGGATTTTTCATGTGGCGCCTCTACGCCGATCCGGATGACATGTCGCAAGAAGCCGAGTGGGGCTTTTCACCGCGCGGCAAGCAAGCCGAGCTCGTGCTGCGCGACGCATTCCACGCGCGCTGGGCCGGCGACGGCGAGCCGGAGCTCGGTGAAGCTTTGTGGCGCGACGCGGCGAGCGGCATCGGTCGATTTTGAAACGAGTTGAAATGCGCGAAGAAGCGTCGCTCGGCCACCTGACCGACGATTCGTGCGCGCGCACGCATGATTTCGTGACGGAACTCGGAGCTCAACAACAATTGGGAGTGATGGGCGCACAGCCAGTGTCGAGCCGAGTGGGCAGCTCCACCGTGGCGCCACCCAATTTTCGCGCTTTGTTCGAGCAGCAGTTTTCCTACGTGTGGAACGCGCTGCGGCGGTTGGGCGTGCCAGACCGTGACCTGGAAGATTTGACGCAGCAAGTGTTCCTGCAAGTGCATCGCCAGCTCCCGACGTTCGAGCCGGGGCGGCCGGTGCGACCATGGCTATTCGCCTTTGCCTTCAATGCGGCTTCGAATCATCGCCAGCTGGCGCGACATCGCGTCGAGCTGTGTGTCGTGGCGCCCGAGACCGCCGATCCGCTGCCGCCCGCGGACGAACAGTTGATCACGCGCCAGGAGCTCGAGTTGGCGGAGCTCGCACTCTCGCGAGTCTCGCTCGAGCGACGCGCGGTGCTGCTCCTGCACGATGTCGAGGGCCACAGTATTCCAGAGGTCGCAGACAGCCTGAATCTACCGTTGAATACCGCCTATTCGCGGCTGCGCCTAGCGCGCCAAGAGTACGAAACCGCACTCCGCCGCCTGCGCGCCGCACGAGGTGAACGATGACACCACTCGAAACTCTACGCGCACTCGGCCCCGGCCAAGAACCGCCGTCGGAGACGAAGCTACGCGTGAGTCGTACGGTGATGGCGGCGATCGGTGCCGGCAATGCCGGCGTCGCACTGAGCTCGATTCGGCCCACCGCAGCCGCTGCGCGCACGACTCAAGTGCATTGGCTGAGCGGGGCTGCGGGCGCGAAGCTGATTGCGGTCGGAGCGGCGTTCTGGCTCCTGGGCGGAGCAACAGGAGCCGCCGTGTATCGCGCGTTTCGACCGCAAGAAGTTCGAGTCGTGTATGTCGGTCATCCGGTGCCGGTAGGGATTGCGCTGCCGGAACCGCACAGCGCGACGAGTGCGAAGTCAATGGTCGAACCAGTGGAGCCGAGCTCGGCGAGCCGAAACGCACGGGCAAAACTCGACCCGAGCGGCGAGAACTCCGACTTGGCGCACGAGCGCCCGCTCTTGGACGACGCGCGCGCTGCCAACGCCCGCGGCGAACCCGAGCAGGCACTCGCGTTGACGGCGAGACACGCGAGGCAATTTCCGCACGGAAAACTGAGCGAAGAGCGCGAAGCGCTGGCGATCCGCGCTCTCGTCGCGCTCAACCGCGGCGAGGAAGCGCGGAAGCGGGCGGAGCAGTTTCGCGTGACGTATCCAGAAAGCTTCTTGATTCCAGCGCTCGACGCGGCACTTTCGGGACCGTGACGCGTCCCGCGCTCGGTTTCTCGATTGGTCTCTTCGCAGCGACGCTCCTAGTCGCGCCAGCCGCGCGCGCGGAACCCGGCGACGCTACGCGCCTCGAATACCTACGTAGCGAGCGCGCTCAGAGTTGTCCCGATCGCGCGGAGCTCCAGAGCGCGGTCGTGAAGCGACTCGGCTACGATCCTTTTTTCATCGCCGCACGCCAGACGATCGTCGTCGAAATCACGGACGCGGACGGAGAACTGCACGCGCAAATGCGCTTGGTCGACGACCGCGGAATCATCACGGGTTCGCGCGAGCTGCGCGAAAAGCTCGACGATTGTCGGGAGCTCTTGGCTTCCCTGGCGCTCGCGATCAGCATCGCGCTCGATCCGAGCATCGCGTTCGGCGGCGAACCCGCGCGCGACGACGACGCGCAAGGCAGCCCCACCCCCAAAGAAGCCACTCCAAGTGCACCCGAGCCTTCAGCACGCGAAGCAATCGTCGAAGCGAACGTTGCGCCCGCGAAAGCCGTGAAAGCCACCGACAAATCGCGCGTGAATGCAGCATGGACCCCAGCGCTGCGCTCGCTCGCTTTACGGCTGAGCGGGTTTGGCGCGCTCGGAATCGCACCCGCGCTCGCGTTTGGCCTCCGTGCCGGCGGCGCAGTACGAGTCGATTGGTTCGAGCTGGTCGTGGAGTTCGACGATCAATTCGCCGCGACTCGCGGGTTCGCCGCGGGTAGCGCCGAGGTCTCGCTGCAAGGCGGAGTACTCGCGCCGTGTTGGATTCGAGCTTGGTATGCCGCGTGTGCGACGCTCGAGCTCGGTTCGCTGCGAGCGAGCGGCAGCGGCGTGCAAAATCCAGCGGTGGAACGCACGACGTATTTTGCCGCTGGCGCGCGCACGGAGCTCAGCCCAAAACTGATCGGACATCTCCACGGATTGCTTACGATCGAAGCCACAAAGTCGCTCGTACCGGTCGCCTTGCGGCTGCGCGAACGAGAAGTCTGGAGCACGCCGTTTGCTTCGGTCAGCGGGGCGCTCGGGCTCGAGCTGCGATTTCAGTGATGGATCGGAGTCGCTCTGCACTAACTCGAGACGATGAGCGATTTGCTCGCGAAGCCCTGGGGAGAGAACATGGTTCGCTCGTTTTGTGTGGGATGCGCGCTGCTCGTGTCCGGTTGTGGCAGCAAAACGCTGAGCCTCGACGCCGACGGCGTGGTCACGCCGAGCGCGGATCCGAGCGTGGTCGGATCGGTGCACGAGGACATCGGCCAGCTCGCGGTCGACGACACTCGGCTCTACTGGCTCGCGGTCGATCGCGAGAACGGCGTGGCCAATACCAACTGCACGCTGCGCGCGTGCGACAAGCTGAACTGTGCGGCGTCGCTCCGCACGATCGCGCCGAGGAAATCGTTTGGTGCGCTCGGGTTCGGTGTCGTCGGCAACGAAATCTACTCATTTCAGGCACTCGACGGCGACTTCGGCGCGAGTCCTTCGGCGGCGCTGGTAGCGACCGACCTAGGAACCGGGGTAGCGCGCACCTTGGCGACCGATGTCTTCCACATGAACCAGTTCGTGTACAGGGGGACGGCAGCGTACGATACCGACGCGGTCTACTTTTCGATTCCTGATCCGGCTTCCGCGCAAAACGAGATCGAATCGATCAGCGCGCCATCGGGCGACTCGCGCAACGTCGTGGTGATGCTCGGTTCGGAGCAGATCATCACAATCGCGACTCACGACGACTACTTGTACTGGCTGCAGTCTCCGATGCAGGGCCTAGCCTCGTTGCGACGAATAATCAAAAAAGGCACCGGCACGTTGGAGCTCCTCGCGGACGGCTTGGAAGTAACCAAGCTGCCCGATCAATTCGGGCCGTTCAGCGCGTTGGCGTTCGACGAAAACGACGTGTATTGGGCGGAAAACACGCTCTCTGGTTCGATCGATCGCTGCCCGCTAAGCGGTTGCTCGGGTGCACCTGAAGTCTTGGCCGCGCCGGTTCGTGCGCCAACCGCTATCGCCATCGACAGCGTACAAGCTCACTATCTGTACGAACTCGACGCGTTCTCGTACGCCATTGCCGAGTGTGACGCCGGCGGCTGTGAACCTTCGGTGCCGAGCATAACGGGAGTCGACGGCGCGAACTTGTTGGCGCTGGACGGCGACGCTCTTTACACCGCGACCACCTCGCGGAATTTGAATCCTAACGCGCACCAAGCCTCGCCAATGGCCGAGATTCGGAGGTTCGCCAAATGAAAACTCAGGCGTTGCTTCTCTCATGTGGCGCGCTCGCCATCGCTTGCGCTGGGCACGCCATCGATCTCGACCACAACGACTCCCCGCAATCGGTCCCGACTAGCTCGAGCAACGATGCCGGTGCCGGCGACGTCGTATTGCTGGATCGCTCGAAAAATTTGCTCGCAAGCTTCGTAGCGAGCGACGGGACGCGGCTCTATTGGCTCGACATCCAGGGCGAGCTGCAAAGCTGCGTCGAACCGGCGTGCGACGGCATCGTCACGTACACACGAGTTGGCGCATATTTGGGCATTGGGTTCGTCGCCGCCGGCGGTCACATCTACTGGGCAGACGTTGATGGCAGCATTTATTCCTGCCCGAGCTCGGGTTGTGCGGGCGCGCCCACCAAAGTCGTCGACGACCCGACCCTAGCCGCCACGGTCGTCCCCTTGTCGGCAGATGGTGACTATGTGTATTGGCCCTCTGCGCGCGATTTGTATCGCTGCTTCGCGGCGGGTTGCGGCCCCACACCCGAAGTCGTCGCGCACGGCGAAAGTGGTAAGCCCGCATTTGCCGGCACGAATGCCTATTGGCTCGCGACCGTCGACGGTGTCCGCGCAATTCGGAATGCGCCGAAGGACGGCTCTGCGCCCGCACAGACGTTTCTTTCCGGCAATTTCACGAGCATTGCGACGACCGCGGAAGACATTTTCTGGCTCGATTCGTCGAATCACGTTCTTCGCTGTCCGCTCACCGGCTGCGATACACCCGCGCTGGTCGACGACAGCACTGGCGAGAAGGATGCATTGCAGTTCGACGAACTCGGACTCTATTGGCTCGAAGGCTACTTAGACATGGGTGAGATTCACTATTGTCCGTTCTCCGGCTGCAGCTCGGGCTCCGAGTTGCTCGCGCCGACCCACGTACAATCGTTCGCCGTCGACTCGACGTATTTGTATTGGGTCGAAACTCGGTCCGGCGGCGGCGGCCTCGTGCACCGTCGTCCGAAGTAGTTAGAAAATGTCGTCCGGGCGCGCCGCGTGCGGCAAATCCAAATTCAAGACAGACACCGCCGAGGCTCCGCCTTCGAGATACTGATAGCGCGCGAGGTTACTGAGCACGCGTTCGACGTAAGCGCGCGTCTCTTCGAACGGGATGCGCGCGACGAACACATCCATGCCGATTTTTTCGGGTGCGCTGAGCCAGCGAAACACGGCGTCGGGCCCGGCGTTGTACGCCGCAGCGACGAGCGCCAAGTTGCCGGAAAAATAGCCTCTCAGTTGCGCGAGGTAGCGCGCGCCGTAGCGGATGTTCCCGTCGGGCGTGAGCAATTGCGATTCTTGAAACGGCTCGTGCAAGCCGTCCGCGAGGCGACGCGCGGTCGGCGCAATCAGTTGCAGCAAGCCGAACGCCTTGGCCGGCGAAGTCGCACTCGGAGCGAACGCGCTCTCCTGACGCATCACCGCGTAGATCAACGAGGGGTTCAGCTTTTCGCGCGCGGCAGCGGGCGCGACGAGATCGAGATATGGGCTCGGGTAGAGGCAGCGCCAAGCCCAGCCGTTGCCGCCGTTGGGCGCGGCATCGAGCGCCTCGCCGCGTACCGCGTCTTGCCCCAAGCGATAGCGCCGCTCGGCGACGCCGAGTACGCCGTAGCTCTCGCACAGCGCTTCCGTGCCGCGCGGCGCGAACTCGCGACTCACGCGCGACTCTTGATGCGAAAGCTCGTGTTCTGCGTCGCGCGACAAGCCGAGTCGATTCAAGAGCGCGACATCTTCGGGCAAACCGAGCGCGAGTCCCAGTTTTGCGGCGCTTTTTGCGTCCGCGATCAAAGGCGG
>DASYCL010000791.1:0-2146 GCA_036500245.1 Polyangiaceae bacterium
GCCGCGTCCGACCACCGAGTAGAGGGCGATGTTGCCCTTCAATTTCTGAATCGCGTCGCGCACCACGTCCATGCCGACGCCGCGCCCGGACACGTCCGACAATTTTTCGGCCGTGGAAAAGCCGGCGCGGAAAATCAAATCGAGCGCGGCGCGGTCGTCGAGCGCGGCGGCTTCGGCTTCGCTGATCACGCCCTTTGCGAGCGCTTTTTGCCGCAATTTGTCGGGATCGAGCCCGCGGCCGTCGTCCGAGATCTCGACCAGGATCTGCCCGCCGCGCTGGCTCGCCGAAAGTCGCACCGTGCCTTCGCGCGATTTACCGGCGGCCGCGCGCTCGTCCGGTTTCTCCACGCCGTGGTCGACCGCATTGCGCACCAAATGCAAAAGCGGATCTTCGAGTCGCTCGACGAGTACTTTGTCGAGCTCGGTATCACCGCCCGAGAGCTCGACGTTCACTTCTTTGTCGAGCTTGTGACTGAGCTCGCGCACCGTGCGTTGATATTTGGTGAACAGCCGCGCGATCGGCACCATGCGCAGCTTCATCACCGTATCGCGCAGTTGCCCGACCGCGATCGCGAGCCCGCCGAGTCCCGAGTCCACCTCGCCGAAGGTCTCGCGCAAGACGCGCTCGGTGCGCTCGAGATCCTCCAAAATCGCGTTATTTTCCGGGGAAAATCCCGCGCGCAACCCGACTACGTCACTGCCCGAAGCGAGCGCGACGGGCGCCGCGCGCAGATCGCCGAGCTTCCGCCGAAGCTGCGCCACTTCGCGCACGACCATGCCTTGCACTTCGGCCGCGCTGGAAAGCTTGCTGCGCGCGAGCACGATCTCGCCGACCAAATTCAACAAGCGATCGACTTTGTCGAACTCGATGCGCAGCGTGCCGCCGTCACTCGGTCGTGCAGGCGCTCGGGCGGGCGCGGCTTCTCCTGTTTGGTTTTTTTGGTTGGGGGTGCTCCTGTGCGGCTCTGCCGTCGCGGCTGTGCGATTCGGATTCGCGAGCCGCTCGAGCAAAGGCCCCACATCGACGTCGATCACGGAGCCCGCGCGCGCTTTTTCGGTGATCGCGCGCATCGCGTCGAGCGCCGCCAAAAGCACGTCGATCAGCGGGCGATCCGCGGGCCTTTTTCCGTCGCGCAATTCGCCGATCAAATCCTCCGCGCGATGCGCCACGCGGTTCAACTTGGTGAGCCCCGCAAACGCGCTCGAGCCTTTGAGCGTGTGCAAATCGCGGAAAATCGCGCCGACCAGCTCCTTGTCCGTGCCGCGCTGTTCGAGCTCGAGTAAGCGCTCGGCGAGCCCCTCGGTACGCTCCACGCATTCGTCGAGGAATGCGCCGACCATGTCTTCGGCGAGCCCCGGCGTCCAGCGCGAGTCGTCGGCCGAGTCGGTCGCGACAGCGCTCGGAGCGATGCTCGGCGGTAGAGCCTCGTCGTCGTCGTCGAGCAGCGTGAAGCCGTGCGCGCCGTGTTCGAGCAATGCGCTCGCCGCGGCGAGCAATTCGGTTTCGTTCACGCGCGCGCCCGAAGCGTCGTGCTGTCCGAGCGCAGCGATGGCGCGTGCGAGCTCGTTCAGCGCGGCTCGGACACGCGCGGGATCGGGGTGCTCGGCGCGCGCGATCGCGGAGGCGAGCGCGCTCACGCCCTCCGCACCGAGTAACCCGGCATCCACCGCGATCGGCGCGAGCGCGGCACTCAGCGCCGTGCGTTGCTCGACAACCGACGCGAGCTCGAGCGCTTGCTTCGCCGCCGCGAGACGCGCGGCCGACAGCGATAAGAAGAGCTCGTAGAGTTCGGCGGACGAAAGCGCCACGCGCCGGAGGTTAACATTCTGGCCCGACGCGTATCAAAGCGCTTGGCCGCCTCCGCTTCTAGTTACGCGGCGGGGCCTGTTCGGTCAGGGCCCTACGCGGAAATCAGCGCTTGGCCGTTTGCGCTTCTAGTGGCGCGGCTTTCGCCTGTTCGGTCAGTTCTAACGTGGCCGCCTCTCTTTCTAAAACCGTGATCAGCCGCGCGAACCTGCTGGCTTTGTTTTATTTCCGGGCATCGGCTTTCGCGCGCGCTCCGGCGCGAAAGTGGAGAGAGATTGCCGGGTCGCGCTCCGCGACTTCGATTGCCCGCGACGGCTCGTGAGCTCTCTGCCGTCTTGC
>DASYCL010000792.1:0-6392 GCA_036500245.1 Polyangiaceae bacterium
CGCGAAAAGAAAGGCCTGGGTGGCGAGACGCGCGTTCGCTTCACGATCGGCACGCGCGGCGCGGTGACGGCAGCTCGCGTGCTGTCGTCGGAGCTGCGCGACTCGACATCGACGACGTGTTTGCTCGACGAACTACGCAAATTGCGCTTCGAGCCGCGACCGCCACGTGCGCGCAGCGTCGTCGCGTCGATTCGAATTTGGCCGGGTGACGCGGACTTGCCACCACTCAGCGACGCGCCGCCCACGCGCAGCGAAACGACGACCGATTTCGATCCTAGCGCGGTCCGCGCGCGTCTCGGCAGCAAGCAAGCCGAACTCAGCGCTTGTTTCGGCGAAGCGCGGCGAGCCGATCCGAGTCTCTGGGGTCGGCTCGCGCTCACGATCGTGCTCGAAGTCGACGGCAGCGTGCACCGCGTGAACGAAATCGAGAGCCATTTTCCGAGCGCGGCTGCCGCGCGCTGCGCGGCCGCGATCGTGTCGGGGATCGCGTTTCCGAGCGTCAATGGTAAGCCGTTCAGTTTCGTCGCCGCGATGCGCTTGGCCCCGCCGAGCGCACCCCACCCCAGTCAGACAACGACTCAGCGCGACGAAGCCGCGCCGGCTGAACCAAACAACGACGTCGACGCGAGCGACTAGTTGCCGGCTGCGCCCGCGTTCTCGCCGCCCGGATTGCCACTCGCTCCGCCGGCGCCAGCTCCGCCTTCGCCGGTGCAACTGAGTTCGGTATCACCGGGAACGATGAGCGGAAGACAGAGCCCAGCGGTCCCGAGTCCCGATTTGAACGACGACAGACTGGGCGGCCACGTTTGGCAGAGGTCGCCTGGAATGATGCAGTCGGCGTCGCAACCGCAAGCCTCCTCGCAGTAGCCGAGATCGAGGGCGCCGGACGGGTTCGAGATCGCACCGAGGCACGCGCCAAGCGGCTTGGTACCGTCGAAGTTGCACCCGGCACTCACCGAGCACGGCTCGGCACAGTAGGCCGTTACCGGCGTCACGCCCGTCGCGCTCGTCTGCAAGCAGAAGCCATCGCAGTTGTTCGTGGTAGCGGTGGGATCGCACGGCGTGCCGGCGGGATCGCCGGTGGGTTTCGTCGGGATGCATTGTCCCAACCCCTGCGAATGATCGCAGAAGAGCCCCGAACCACAGTCGGAATCCTGCGCGCAGAGTGGCGCGCACAGAAAAACACTACTGACGGAGCCCTGATACTCGGCACACGCTTCATCCAGCCTGCCATGACACTTGACGGAAAGGTCCGGTCCGGGATCCCCTTGCGCGCAACCTTCCAAACAATACGAATTCGACGCGAACTGGACGCAGCCAGCGCCCGTAGAAAGGGCGTCGCAATCCCCGTTCGTGGTGCAAGCGGCCGTGCAAAGACCATTCGCTGGACCCACGTCAGGATCGCTCGGCGGCAGGCAAATAAGGCCGGTACCGCACTCAGCATCGCTCGTGCACGACGCGCCGAGCGCACTGATCGGTCCGGTGCCGCCGCTGCCACCGCGGTTCACCGCGCCGCCACTGCCGCCGCTACCGCCCGAAATCAGCCCACCGCCAGAACCGCCGCCGGTCGTTTCGTCGCTGCCGCAGCTCACCGTGGCCGCGATCGTTCCGAGAGAGATCAGAGCAAGAGCCAGCCAAGTGCGCGCTTTAACCACGGAGCCTCCTCGAGCGCCGCAAAGCGGCAAAGAGTACCCAGAAAGATTTCACTGATTGCCGGAAGTGCGCAAGAGCAAAGTCGTTTGATCAGTGGGCTCGAAGGCTGGTTTCGGGTCAGATCATGTGCCCGCGTCGCCGATCGCACTCGCCGAGGCGGAATTGGGCGTTCTTAGCGAACCTCTCGCGCAAACCCCAGCACGCAGCTTTGGTCACCGCGAAACTGGGCCTCATTCATGGACGACGAGCAACGTCCGATCAGCAAGGCCCGGGCGCCAACGTACGGCGTGCCAGCCGCTCGGTAGCGCGGGCTCGCTAAAATCGAACAGCCACTTTCCGTCGATCGGCGACACATTGATACAGCCGCCACTCTGCGGATTGCCCCAGTTGTTGTGCCAATACGCGCCGTGAACCGCGTACGGCTTTTGGAAATTCTGAGTCCAGGGCACGTCCGAATGCACTGATTCGCCGGGCGAGTCCATCGTCACCGTCGCAAGCTTTCCGGAAATTGGAAATGTGCCGAGCGGAGTCGCGGCGATCTCGAGCGTGTCTTCGCCTGGTTTCGGAATGCCGCCGCGGCCAGGCGAAATCATCGTCGTGTAAACCGCGTGCGTGCCCTCGAAGGCCAGCAACCAACCGCCGAGTACGCTGACTTCGAGCCAGGATTTTTTTTGGTTTTTGGGGGCACGCCCGGTCCGGTCCTCCGCGCCAACATGCGCGCCCCAAGGCGTCGTGCTGTGAGGCGACGGAATCACTGCGTCCGCTTCGCGCACCCAATCCTCGCTCATCGCGAGTTTTCGGTAGCTCACTCCGCGTTGCAGCTCGACTTCGTCCGTGAGCTGCACGACGGATTGAAGCGCAAACTCGTCGTCCGCGCGCGCGAATTTGCCGGCCTCGTTGCGCCGGTATTTGTGCGCGCCCGGATGACGAAAAAATGCGAGCGGCAAATGGTAGTCCGTTCCGAGCTCCACGCCGTGGAAAGTCACCTCGGGATAAGGCGTGACTTCTTCTTGTTTGAACCACAAAAAATCCGCGCTCAGGAGCCAACTCTCACCCGCGACCGTGCGCGCATCCGCGTAAGCGACGGTCGAAAACGGCAAAAATCTCCGACGCGGTTCGTGAAAGAGCGGAGGTAAGTTCTCAAACTCGTTTGCGATGCCCGGCAGCAGCGCACGCAACGCGACGCCGTTCGACTGCGCGTAACGATGCGGCGATGGTTGATCGAGCCGCGGCGCAAAACGCGAGACGGCCTTGTACTCCGCGTCGTCCGCGTTCAACGTCGCCTGCTTCTCGTCGACGCAAACATATCCGCGCGGTTCGATCGCGTAGTAACTCGCGCAGCCCGGTCCGCGCACCGGATCCTCGCTCCGCAATTCGACTGACGCGCCGAACCAAAGAAACCCGATCCAATCCGCATTCACGTCCGGACGCGGTCGCACGAAGACGAAACGGTTCTTGACGTAGATGCGCGGCTTCCGCGCGGGCGGCGCGATCCCGACTGGAATCGCCGCAACACCTGCATTCAGCGACGACGCAGCCACCGCAGACGCCGAATCGAGCACCGCCGCGACTCCACGATGTGCCGCAAGCTCATGCCTCGGAGCGGACGATTCGCGCCGTTTGCAGCTGCTAGCCGCAGCGAGTGCCAAGCCACACAGCACCAACCGTGGGGCACGACCGCGAAACACGCCTCCAGCATAGCGCATGGACGCGCGGTCGATCGCGGCCCGAGCCGACGGCGAAGCGTTACCCTCGCTCCTGAGACTAGTGGGTCGACAGGGATTCGAACCCTGGACCAATGGATTAAAAAACCGTCTAGTATATGGTCACGTGGGCTCACGGTGTCTCATGCCGTCGCATGATTCAGTCTGAAACGGCTCTGTCACGGGTGGCACCAAAAGTCTCGATATGTCACCGTAAGCGCGCACCGAGTACCAGCAAAGAGTACCAGCACGGACCAATGGACCATGGGAAGTAAACGAAGGGGCCGGCGCCACCCTGGCGTGACGTTGCTGCCGCCGGAACCCGAGCGACGCATCGGGCACCGCGCGCGCTTCAAGGATCCGGACACAGGCAAGAGCACGAAAGAGACGCTCGACGTTGCTCTGCGGACGATCGAGATGCGCGAGGATTGGGCGGTGCGCAAGTCGAAGGCGCTCGCGCGGCGACGATTCGAGATCGAGCAGGGCGCGCCGCGCGCCACCGGAACCGCGCTCTCCGAGGCGATCGACCGCTACTACAAAGCCCACGCGCGGCTCCGCGAGAACACGCTCACGAGCTACAAGGCCGCGACCGGCAAGCTGCTCGATTGGGCCGAGCGGAACGGCGTGCGCGCCGGCGACGACCTCACGCGCGCCAAGCTGATCGGCTTTCGCGAGGAGCTGATCGCGGAGCCGAAGCGCGCGGCGGAGCCGGCGGGAAAGCGCGGCTCGCGCCGGGTAACGCCCGAACGCCGGTCCGCGTACAGCGTGAACCGCGAGCTCCGCGGCGTGCGGGTCGTCCTCGGCTACTTGGCCGAACTGGACCTTCTGTCGAAGATCCGCGAGGGCGACCTCCGGCGCGCGCTCAAGAAGCTGCCGACCGCGGTTGAAGAGCCCGAGTTCCTGAAGCCGGCCGAGCTCCGAACTGTGCTCGACGCCGCGCTCGCGCACGATGCCGAGATGCTCGCCGAGACGCGCGAAGAGCACGCGGGGCTTCGTCCGACGGGCACGACGCCGCGCTTCCAAGCGGTCGCGCCGTTCGTCGCGCTGCTGCTGCTGACCGGCATGCGCCTGAACGAAGCGCTCACGCTCGAGTGGTCGCAGGTCGACCTCGACGCGCGCGGCGTCGACGGCAAAGAGGTCGGCGAGATCCATCTGAGCGGCGCCACGACCAAGACGAAGCGCTCGCGACGCGTTGATCTCGCGGTGAGCCCTGCCCTGCGAGATCTGCTGCTCGCGCTGAAGAAAAAGAGCGACGGCGACGGGCGCGTGCTCGGCGTCACGTACGATGGCGCGGGCGCAGTGGCGAAGCGGCTCAGGAAGAGCTACGGCGCGCCGAAGACGTTCAGCTGGCAAACGCTGCGGAGCACGTGCGGCACGTTCTTGACGAATTCGCCGGGAATTTTCGGAGCGGCCAGCGCCTACCGCTCAGCGCGCCAGCTCGGACACAGCGTGCAGGTCGCCGAAAAGCATTACCTCGGGCTGATCCGGATCGCGCCTGACGCGCGCACGCTGGAGGCCGCGATGCAGATCGAGGCGCAATTGGCGACCATCACCGAGGCGGCCGAAGGGCGCTCAATTCCCGCTCCCACCCAAACGAGTCATGCTTGACAAGCATATTCCCAGGAAGCATATTTACATGGTAACCGAGGTCATAGGCACCGACGACTTCGCCGAGTGGTTCGATTCGCTCGACGATTCCGATACGGAAGCCGTCGCCAGGGTTGTCGACATGATCGAGATGCAAGGCCCCACACTCCCGTTTCCGTACAGCAGCGCAATCAACGGATCGCGGATTGCGCTGCGCGAGCTCCGCATTCAGTCCGGCGGCGCTCCGCTGCGCGTTCTCTATGCCTTCGATCCGGTGCGCCGCGCCGTCTTGCTGCTCGGCGGCGACAAGACCGGCGACAAGCGCTTTTACGACCGCTTGGTGCCGCGCGCGGAGCAAATCTTCGCCCAGTATTTGAAGGAGATCGGCAAATGAAAAAGTGGGCAGACATCAAGGCCAAGAAGATGAGCCCCGAGCGCGTCGAGCGCGTGCGCAAGGAAGCCAAGGACGAGCTCCACGCGCTCACGCTGCGCCAGCTCCGCGAAGAGGCCGGCAAGACGCAGGTCGAACTCGCCGAGATCACCGAGATGACCCAGTCCGCGCTCTCTCGCATCGAACGCCGCGAGGACAATCCGATCGAGGCGCTGCGCAGCTACGTCGAAGCGCTCGGTGGCGAACTCGAGATCGTCGCGGTGCTCGGCAACAAGCGAGTGAAGCTGCTCGGGGTTTGAAAGCAAACGCCCTCGCGTCGCCGGCAAGCGACCGAGGGCATGGGTCAGGATGAATGACCAGGAAACAAGATACGACGACGAAAGTGAAGAGCAAGGCGCCACGGGGCACGGGGGGCGTGCCGCAAGCCCAAAAAACCTCGCGAAATCAGCGCATTCCCGTCTATGGGCTGACTCCCGAAGATATCCGCAGAACCCAGGCAGAGTTCGATCGATGGGCGAAGGTGCGTTCAAAACGCATCATCGATGCGAGCATTGATGAGCTGAGATATGCGCTAGAGCTCAACATCGAACTCGAGCGCCCCTGGACGCCGCCGGATACTCTCGAGAAACGCCAAGGTCAGCTCGTTCGCATTTGCGCGTGGGTCCTTGATCGAGTGCAGCGCCCGCGTCGAAAAAACGAAACGAAAGATGCGTATCAAGAGCGTTTACAACAAAAGATTTTGTATCAAGCGGAGGGGCTAATCGAAGCCGTGAAGAAGCTGGAACCCACCGCGGCCGCCTTCACCGCTCAAAGCGTTTGCCGCTTACTCGGGGCGGCGCGAAAAAACGAATCGGCCGCAAAACTCGCGTTTGAACTCGCGAAGCTCGCGAATATTTGGGACAGAGCGACCGTCGCTTCCTTGCGTAAAGCAGAATACAAAACACGCTAAACCTGGGAGCCGCAGAGCGGCAAAGTCGGTCCAGGTTTGGCACGCTGAGAATGATGAATTCGGGAACACCGCGGCACACCGCCGCAAAGGAGTTCCCGCCATGTCGCGC
>DASYCL010000793.1:0-11535 GCA_036500245.1 Polyangiaceae bacterium
GGGCGCGAGGATCGCCGTCCGCTCACGCGGCTCGACGGCGAAGCGCGCATCTCGCGCGGCGCGTACGCGATCGAATCGAGCGATCCATTTTTGCGACGCACGTTCTTGCCGGTCGAAGTCAGCATCGAAGCCCGTGACGACAACACGATTTCAGGCGTAAAATGGGGCAAGAGCGCGGTCATCACGTTGCTTCCGGTGCCGGTCGGCGAGCCCGAAGCCGCGCGCTACGAGGCGTTGCGCGCCGCACGCGACGCGCTCACCGATCTGCTCGCCACGGAGCTCGGTCCGCATGAAGGCACCAACGACGCCGATCAACTCAAAGCCGACAAGGCCAGCACTCAAGCCGCCGCGGCGAAACTCCGCGCGGTGCTCGAACAGCGCTTCGCCGGCTTGCGTCTCGCACCGGCGCTGAAGGCGTTTCTCGGCGGCCAAGCGCGCGTGCTCGAGCGCGCGCTGCCCACGCCGGCCTCGGCTATGCATCGCACCGAAGACGTGCTCTTGGCCGTCGATGCCGCGCTGCGCGGCCTCGGCAATCGCGACGCGGAGTCGGTCTCGAAACACCTCGGTGATGCCGCCGAAGAAGTCGCGGATGGCGCCAAGGAAGCGCTCGAAACCGAGCGCCGCGCGGTCGGACTTCGCCGCATCCAACAAGCTCTCGGCGTGCTCGAACCGGGCTCGGCGCATTTGGTTATTTTGGGTCCGCTCGGTCGCGACGTGGGCAGCGTGGCAGAGGGCGAGATCCGTCGAATCCAGCGCGCGCAAGCGGCGTCGAATTTGCTCGCGACCGAGCTCGCGGCGCGACACTTGGCCGCGCGCCTGCGTCGGCCGAGCCCGTCCTTCGGTACCGCGGGCGGAGGTGGAGTCGAGTCGGGCTCGGCGGGACAAAACAGCGGCGATGCGCAGGCCTCCGATGCCGATCGGAAATTCGACGAACTGGTCGGCGAGCTCGAGCGCTTGGCCGAAGAACATCAACAAGAGCTCGATCGCGTCGATCGTACGCTCGCCGAGTCCGAAAAATCGGTCGACCTCGACGATCTGAAGCAAGAAGCAGCCGAGCGCGCCAAAGCGTTGCGCGAAAAGATCGCGCCCTTGCCGCAATTCTCCGACGATCCGAGCTCGGCTCGCGCGAGCGCTGCACTCGGGCGCGAGCACGCGGATGCGATGGCGCAAAGCATCGCGCGGCTCTCGCTCAAAGACGCCGTCGAGAGCGGCCGTCACGCCAAATCCGAGTTCGAAGACGCGGCGAAGAAATCGAAGAGCTCATCGTTCGATTTTCTGGACGACGGTGCGCTCGCCGAAGCTCGCGCCGAGCTCGATCGCGATTTGGCGTGGGCGGAGCAAAACCTCGCGCGCGCCGAGAAGAGCGCGGCCGAGAAAGCGCAGCCGGGGTTGTCGGAGTCGTCCGGGCGCGAGCGGTCGCTTGCCGAGCGCGCCGGTAACCTCGCGGGCCGCGGCAATCACGGCGAAATCGCGCTGCCCGAGGATTTGGCCGATTCGCTCGGCAAAGCCGAAGGCCTGATGCGTGACGCCGCCAAAGAGCTCGCTGCCGGCCACGGCGAACAAGGACTTTCGCTGCAGCGCGATGCGCAACGCCTGCTCGAACAAGACAACAGTAGCCAAAATGACTCCGGCGAGGGCGAGAACAAGGGCCAGCAGCCGTCGCACGAGCCGGATTCGTCCGACGGCAAAGGCAAGCAAATGAGCACCGCGGCCGACGTACCGAAACCGGATGCCGGCGCGCGCGCGTCCGACTTGCGGCGCCGAATTTTGGAAGGGCTCGCCAAGGAAAAGAGCGGGCGGCTTTCGGACGCCGTGCGCCGCTACGCGGAAGGGCTTTTGAAATGAAGCGCGCGCTCTTGTTGACGCTCGCGCTCGGTGTGCTTTCGCTGGCCACACCGGCCAGTGCGACTTTGGATTTCGGTCTCGAAAATCCGGTCGAACGCGTGGCCAATGCGATCACCGAAATCGACACGCAGCGCGCCACGGAGCTGCTCGAGCACACGCGCGTGGATTCGCCTTCTTTGAGCTTCGAGCGCGCGCGGCTCGCGGTATATTTGGGTGAATGCGATCGCGCGCAGGCGATTCTGTCGAACCCGACTCTCACTGAGTCGCGTGACGGCGCTTCGCTCGCGGAGCTGGCCAAGAGCTGCGCGGGCGCGACCGCGGCCGGCCTCGTGATCGAAGACAAAGAGCGCGGCGTGTGGCTGCGCTTGCAAGACGACGCGGATCGCGCGCTCGCGCCCTTCATCTTCGAGGTGGCGGCGCAAGCGCGTGACACCGTGGCGCGCGAAATCGGCATCGATTTGCCGCGCCCGCTGCGCATCGATTTGGTGCGCGATCTGTTCTCGCTGTCCGCAGTCTCGGGCTTGCCACTGAAAGCCGCGGAAACGACCGGCACGCTCGCCGTCGCGCGTTGGGGCCGCGTGATCATGCTTTCGCCGCGTGCGCCCGTGCAAGGCTACCCTTGGCAAGACACGCTCGCGCACGAGATCACGCATTTGTTGGTGACGCGCGCGACGCGCGATTTTGCGCCGCTGTGGATGCAAGAAGGACTCGCCAAACGCTTCGAAGTGCGCTGGCGCCCGGTGCGTCCGTTCGATCATCCGGATTGGGCGGACACTGGCGCGCGCAACGCTGCACTCGATGGACGCTCCATCGGTATCGACAAGCTCGGCCCTTCGATCGCGATGTTGCCGACGCCGGAAGCCGCCGCCACCGCGTTCGCCGAGGTCACGAGCTTCATGCATTTTTTCATCGAGCAGAACGGCGAGCCCGCGCTCCGGCTCCTGTTCAACGATTTGCGCGGCAACGGCGCGGAAGGCGCGGACGCTGCGCTACTCAGCGTGACTGGTTACAATTTGGCGGAATGGAATGCGCGCTGGCAACGGTTTCTGCGAGCTCCCGTCAAAACCACGCCGGACAATGCCGCGACGCCCGCGCCGCCGACGCGGGTCGCGCGCGATCTCGGTCGCCGCGTGCGGCTCGCTGATTTGCTCAATGGGCGGGGCTTCGGACGCCCGTCGGCGGCGGAGCTCGAGCCGCTCGCGAGCGCCGTGCCACGCTCGCCGCAAGTGCGCGAGCGCATCGCGCGCGGTCTGTATCAAGCGGGTGACGACGATGCCGCCGAGCACGCGCTTGGCGCTGTAACGGAAATTGATGGTCTTTATGGACCCTGGTTTGCGCTGGCCGGCCGCGGGTTCAAGCATCACGGGCAGCTGCCTGAGTCCGAAAGCGCATTCACCCTCGGTCTCTCCACCGATCCACTTTCGGACGAAGTGGCGTGCGAAGGCTATCCGGACACTCGAGCACACGCCGCTCCGAGCGCTGCAGCCGCGCCCGAACCACCCCTGCCCACACGCCCCAATTGGCAGAAGTTGTGTCAGGCTGCCCGAAGCGTGCCGCGTGATTGACCGCCGGGCGCCGGGCTCTGTAAGATAATCTGCTCGAATCTCTGCGAAGTTTAAAGGATTTCTGGTGGGCCTCGCCACGTACGCCGCCGCTCAACTCTTGCGTGCATTGCCTCGCGTTCGAATCAGTCGCGCCGTGGGTGGGCTGTGTGAATTGCCGCTGTCACCCCCGCTCTCGCGCGCGATCACCGGCGTGTATTCGCGCGCGTATTGCGTGAATTTGGATGAAGCGATGCCGGAGCCCGAACCGTACGCGAGCTTCGATGCATTTTTTACGCGTCCGCTGAGACACGGCGCGCGTCACATCAACTCGGATGCGGTGGTGTGCCCGGCGGACGGAAAACTCTCGTCGTGTGGTCGAGTGGATTCGGGTTCACGAATTTTCGTCAAAGGGCAACACTACGACGTCGGAGAATTGATCGGCGACGCGCGTGATGCAGCGCGCTACAGCGGCGGAGAATTCGCGGTCGTGTATTTGGCGCCCGGGGATTACCATCGTGTGCACTCGCCGGTCGACGGCGAGGTCACGTTGGTGCGCGGCATGCCCGGCGATCTCTATCCCGTCAATTCGATCGGAGAGCGACATATTCCGCAGCTCTTCGTGCGCAACCATCGCGCTGCGATCGTGATCGACACGAAAGGGCTCGGCCGCGTGACGGTCGTGATGGTGGGCGCGGTGATCGTCGGGCGAATCACGGTCACGGCGCTGCCCGGGAAGCCTTCGGTGTCTCCGGGCGTACATCGGGTCGACCCGGGGCTGCGCGTCACTCGTGGCGACGAAATCGGCATGTTTCACCTGGGCTCGACCGCTGTCGTCTTGCTCGAGCCGGGCGTGAGCGTTGGGCGTCCGCTCGGCAAAGTGCGCTACGGCGAATCCCTACTGAGAGCCGGATGACGATCGACAACTCGGACGAGACCGCGCGAGCGAGCGCGAGCGAAGCGGCGGAAGCGACGACCGCGGAGCTATCGTCCGTACGCGCGACTGCGGCTGCGGAAGAAGTCGATTTGAGTGGGCTCGATGCGTCGGCTGCGTCGCCCGTGCTCGACGTCGCAAAGGTCGGCGAAGCGAGCGAAGTCGTCACGACGCACGATTCGGTTTCGCCCTCGCGCAAGCTCGCGCCGCCGCCGAAACCGCGTCGTGATTCGGGGCCCACGACGGGCCCGTCGTCGGTCAAGCCTCCGTCCGATGCGAGCATCGATAGCGCGCTCGCCTCGAGTGCGCTCAAAGCGCCCATCGCGCCGACAATTTCCTATTCCGCAGACGGCGCGAGCAGCGCCGCCGACAAACTCGCGGAGAGCGCCAGCGACGTGCCGGTGTTGCCACCGGTGCCGGGCAGTGCGCCGCTCAGTTCACCGCCGCCGATTCGCCGTCGTTCGAATCCGGGCATCGCGATCGCAGAGACCGACGAAGGTGCGAGTCCGTCTACGGCGCGCTCGCCTTCGGATCCGAACCTGACGAAAAAAAGCGATCCTGCGATCGCGCTCGCTGGGCCGGACGCCGCTCGGAAATCGGCGTCGATCCCGCGTCCGGTCGCGGTGCCACCGCGTCCGGCTTCGAATCCGCCCCCGCGTCCCGCGTCGAATCCTCCAGCGCGTGCTGCATCGAGTCCCGCTTTGGGGGACGCCTCGCCGGCGTCATCGAACGAGCCGCCGCCCTCTTCGGCGCCGCCGTCTTCGTCGGCGATTTTCGCAATGCGGATCATCGCCGTGGGTGAATCGCAACGGCCGCCGCCCGTCACCGCCGATCACTCGGCGGATCCAACGGCGTATCCCGCCTCGCTCGGTAAGCGCCGCAGCTCGCGGCCCGCGCCCGCGGCCGAGGAAGAGCCGGCGCGACCTGCACCGTTCGATTCTTCGCCCGACATCTCCGATGCCAGCGCGCCGCCGCCGATCGCTGAAGTCGCGCCGCTGCGTGACTCGGTGGCGGGGGCAGAAGCTGCGCCGGCGCCGGCAGCAACGCTTGGCGTTGCTCTGCCGTCGGACGAAGTCACTGAAGAGCTTTCGGACGACGACGTTTCGCCGGACTCGAGCGAAAAGAAGCAGACGGCGTCAGCCGAAGTGAGCGAGCCGGATCGCGAACAGCCGATTTCGGTTCCGCCCGAGGAACTCGCGGCGCTTCAAGAATCAGACACCCAAGCGCAGCCCAAGGCCGATGCGAAACCGCCACCACCGCCGAAGCGCCCGGCGGCCGCGGTGCCGCCCGCGCTCGAGGCCGTGGTCGCGCCGCCACAAGCGGCGCCGCCGACGCCGGATCCAGCCGCAGCAAAGGCCGCGCAGCGCGCCAAGACGCGCCAGCCTTGGTGGGAAGATCTCTTCAACGAAGACTTCATGCGCGCAAGCTTCAAGGTGAACGACGATCAGGTGCGTCGTGAAGTCACCTTCATCGAGGAATCGCTCGGTGTCGCAGCGGGCGGCATCGTCCTCGATCTCGGTTGCGGCGCGGGGCACCACGCGGTCGAGTTTGCGAGCCGCGGTTACGGCGTCGTCGGCTACGATCTTTCGCTCTATCAACTCGCGCTCGCCGCGGACGTCGCGCAGGAGCGGAGTCAGAAGATCAATTTCTTGCAGGGCGACATGCGCGAGATGGCGTTCGAAGAGATGTTCGACGGCGTGTTCTGTTGGAATACGACCTTCGGCTACTTCGAAGAAGACAAGAACCTCGCGGTCGCGCAGCGCGTGTTCCGGGCGCTACGGCCCGGCGGTATGTTTTTGATCGACGTGGTCAATCGCGATTTCGTGGCCGCGTCCGCGCCGCAGCAAGTTTGGTACGAAGGCGACGCCTGCGTGTGCATGGACGACATGAGTGTCGACTACATTGCGAGCCGCCTGCGCGTGAAGCGCTCGATCATCTTGGATGACGGCCGCACCAAAGAGTCGATGTTCTCGGTCAGGCTCTATTCGCTGCACGAGCTCGGCAAATTGCTGCACGAAGTCGGCTTTCGTGTGACCGAAGCGAGCGGGCATCCGACGACGCCGGGCGTGTTCTTCGGGCCGAATTCACCACGCATCATCATTCTCGCTCAGCGCCCGTGAAGTGCGCAGCAGCCGCGGCGCGACGCCGAAGGCTGCGGCGTCACGCGATGCGACGCGTGACCATCAAAATAAAAAAATCACTTACAAGTGACGTGGAGCCCGCCGCTTTGCTCCGTGCATTTGCAGCCCGAACCGAGCGTGCTGGTGACGCAACCGCAGCTCGACTTCTGCGCGCATTGCGGCAGCCAACTGCAGGCGGGCCCGCCGCTCGCCGATTCGTCGCAGTACCAGCCCGTGAGGCACAAGCCGTTGCCGCACGGGCTGCAGCTGCCGTCGTCGCAGGCGGAACGTGGCGGCGCGCTGTCTTCTTCGGCGGGTGAGTCGTCCTCGCCGCTGTCGTCTGCGGCGGCGCGCTCGTGACTTTGCTGCGGCGCTTTTGCCGGCGCGTCCGTGGCTTCGGCGCCGCCGCACGCGGCGAGCAGGAGAGCGAGCCCAGGGCCTGAAAATCGTTTCGAGAGAGGTCCCACGCCCTCCACGTATACGTCCCGGCGCGCGCGGGCTACAAGCGTTTCGTGGATCTCGCTTCAGCTCTCGCAGGGCGCGTGCCGGGTCTCCGCATCAGCAAAAACAGCGCGGATCTGTCGGCTGCGGCGCGCGATTTGTGGCCGCGCGGCTTGGTCGAAATCGAGAGCGGCGAGCTTCCCGCGAGTCGTCCGGGCGCGGTGGTTTGGCCCGAACGCGACGAAGAGCTCGCCGCGATCATCGCGTTCGCGAAGAGCGAAGGCTTTCGCGTCGTGCCGTTCGGCGCGGGTAGCGGCGTGTGCGGCGGCATCTTGCCAGACGAACGCACGATCGTGATCGACTCCAAGCGATTCACGAGCTTTCGCATCGACGAAGAAGCTCCGGTCGTGCACGCGGGCGCGGGAGTTTTGGGGACCGATCTCGAAAGCGCGCTCGCGAAGCGCGGTTACACCGCGGGACACTTTCCCTCGAGCATCGTCTGCTCGACCGTGGGCGGCTGGGTTGCGGCGCGCGGTGCCGGTCAATGCTCGAGCCGCTACGGCAAAATCGAAGACATGGTCGCCGGGCTCGACTGCGTGCTCGGCACGGGGGACGCGCTCCGCCTGCGCCGTCGTCGTTCGGCGCCGGATTTGATTCCGCTCGTCACCGGCAGTGAAGGCACGCTCGGCTTCATCACGAACGTCACCTTGCGTTTGCATCCGGCGCCGCGAGCGCGCCGCTTTCTCGCCTATTCATGCTCGAGTATCGAGCGTGGCTTCGAGCTCCTGCGTACGCTGATTCAGGCTGGTTTGCGCCCGGAAGTGGCACGGCTTTACGATCCGATCGATTCGGTTTTGCTCGGGCAAAGCTCGGACGCGAAGAAAGCGCCGAAAAAGCGCAGCGAACTCGCGGTGCGCGCTTTTTCGATCGTGGCGCGTCGCGCGCTCGCCGAGCCGCGTTGGTTGCAACGCGCGATTCGCGCGCTCGAAGGCAACGTGCTCGGCGGCGCGACGCTCTTGCTCATCTTCGAGGGTACGCCGGAAGAAGCCGACGCGGACGCCGCTCGCGCCCGTCACTTCTGCCAACGCGCGCAAGCACGCTCGCTCGGCGAAGCTCCGGCGCGAGCGTGGCTCGCGCATCGCTACAGCGTGAGCTTTCGTCAATCGTCCGCGTTTCGCCTGGGTGCGTTCACGGACACGATGGAAGTCGCGGCGCCCTGGTCCAAGCTCGAAGCCGTCTACAACGACGTGCGCGCCGCGCTCTCCGAGCACGCGCTCGTCATGGCGCACTTGAGCCATGCCTATCCGGACGGCTGTAGTATCTACTTCACGTTCTCGGCACTCGGAAAAATCGGCGGCGATGCGCCCGCGCGCTATGACGCCGCTTGGCGCGCCGGGCTCGCGGCTGCACTTTCGGCAGGCGCGAATTTGAGCCACCACCACGGCGTCGGGCGCAGCAAGGCCGCACGGCTCGCGACCGAGCTCGGACAAGGCACCGAATTGCTCAATCGCCTACGTTTTGGCTGGGATCCGTCGGGCTTGTTCAATCCGGGAGCGCTCAGCGCGCCGCTCGAAGTCGCAGCCGGCCGCGATCGTGCGCGGCGCGCGCCATTCGCGCTCGAGGAAACGTCGGAGCTCGTCGAAGTCGATGCAACGCTCACGCTCGGTACACTCGAATCGCTCCTGTCTCGTCACGGCTTCACGCTTGCGCTTTCCGGCGCGGTCGATTGGTCTTCCTCAGTCGCGACTTGGATTGGTTGGGGTTTTCCTGGTGCGGCGGACTCCTTCGCCGATCCCGTCTCAGCACGCGTCGCGGGCTTCGAAGCGCGCGCTGGTGGCATCGAAGCGCGCGTGCGCACCACGCCGCGTCGCGCGACGGGCCCGGACTTGCTCGCGCTCTTCGCCGGCACCCGCGACGCAATCGGCGTGGTCGAGCGCGCGAGTTTGGTGGTTCATCGGCGTGGCGCGCCAGAGCCGCGCGTCGAGCCATTCAATTGGGATCGCGATCCGCCGCTGAACGCCGGCGAAACGCGCGCGTTCGAACTCGCGCGCAGCGCGCTCGTGCGCGGCTAAACGCGACTCACTCCGGCGCAATCGAATCGGACGTTGGTGCGTTCGCCAAAATGCTGTGCGGCAAATTCAAGTCCTTGCCCAGCCTTTCCAGCGCGTTCTCGACTAGTTCGCGATCTTCCGCTTCTACGCTGCTTTTGCGGGCGCGAAACAAAGCGAAGCGCAGCGTGGCTGCTTCGAGCTTCGAAAGCGCGGCCGTGCGTGAAAAGCCGAGCTCCTCCACGCGATAACGAAGCAGCACTTGGCCGTCTTCGAGCACCTGTTCGCCGACGATTTCGGCTTTCACGCGGCCCGCGCCGCTCAGCTGACGAATGATTCCGCGCACGCGCGACGCGCGGCGCCGCACTTTGAGCGCGGCCGGATTTTCGAAAAGCGAAAAAAAACGATTTCGAGCAAAGGTCGTGGGCACGAGGATGAGCGCGCAAAGCAGGGCGTCGAGATCGACGTTCGGCTGCGGAGCGCCGCGCGTCACGCGCCGCTCGTCGCGCCGGAATTGGCGTTCTGGCTCGCGTCGAGTAGCGCGGCCTGGTGAAACGCGCCGACGGCGTCGAGGAGCTCGGTCAAATCCCCATCCATCACGCGATCGAGCTTGTACAACGTGAGCCCGACGCGATGGTCTGTGAGGCGATTCTGCGGGAAATTATAGGTGCGGATCTTGTCCGAGCGATCGCCGCCCTTGACCATGCCGCGACGCTCGTCGCGGATCGCCGAATCTTGCTTGTCTTGTTCGATCTCGAGCAAGCGCGCGCGCAGGATCTTGAGGCCTTTCGCCTTGTTCTTGATTTGACTGCGCTCATCTTGACAGCGCACGACCATGCCGGTCGGCAGATGCGTGATCTGCACCGAGCTGTTCGTCGTGTTCACGCCTTGTCCGCCGGGACCACCAGAAGCCGCGATGTCGAAGCGCAAATCCTTGTCGTCGATTACGAGCTCGACGTCATCTGCCTCGGGCAAAACCGCGACCGTCGCGGTCGAAGTGTGAATCCGGCCTTGCGCTTCGGTGGCCGGTACCCGCTGCACGCGGTGCACGCCGCCCTCGTATTTCAAGCTCGAAAATACGCGGCTGCCGGTGATCAGCACGATCACTTCTTTGAGCCCGCCCGCTGCCGCCTCGCTGCTCGACATGAGTTCGAGCTTCCAGCCGCGCGTTTCGGCATAGCGGCTGTACATGCGAAACAAGTCTGCGGCGAACAGCGCCGCTTCTTCGCCGCCCGTGCCGGCGCGAATCTCGAGCAGCGTATTTTTTTCGTCGTTCGGATCCTTCGGCAAGAGCAAGACCAGGATCTTCTGCTCGATCTCGGCGAGCTTCGCTTCGAGCTCGGGCAGCTCTTGCTTCACGAGCGGCCCGAGTTCGGGGTCGTTCAACGCTTCGCGATCTTCGTTCACGTGCCGCTCGACCGAACGCCACTCTTGAAATGCTTCGACCACGTTGGAAAGTCCGCTGCGCTCGCGGTTGAACGTGTTGAGCTTCTGCGGATCGCCGAACACTTTCGGATCGCAGAGCAGCTGATCCAGCTCAGCGTATCGGCGCACGATCGATTCGAGCTTTCCGACCGGGATCATATCGCCGGGACGGACGCGCGAGTCAGAGTCGAGAAATCATCGAACGTACGCTCACTGGTAAATTCTGGCGATTTGCCCAGCTGCTCGCGCTCGACCGTGACCATGAGCGCGGACAGCGCCACTTCGAGCTGGCGATCATCGGGCTCGATGGTCGTGATCTTCTGCACCAAGAAACCGGGCCAGAGCAGAACGCGGCCCGGGCCTTTGGTGCAGTATTTCGCGAGCAAGCGCTGGAGCTCGAAAGTGAGCGCGGCGATGAACGGCAAAAACGGCAGCTTGAAGGCGAAGAACAGCAAATTGTCGACGAGCTTGCCGACGCCGAAGCGCGGCAAAAGCGGGCCGAGTCCGCTGAACACGAAAATCGAAACCAGCGCGACCATGACGATGAACGTCGTGCCGCAACGCGGATGCAGCGTGGTCTTCGGACGCGCGTTCTCGAGCGTGAGCGCTTCACCCGACTCGTAGGTGTAAATCGATTTGTGCTCGGCGCCGTGATACTGGAACACGCGATAGATTTCCGGGATACGCCGGATCATCAGCATGTAGCCGATCAGGATTGCGAGCTTCGCACCGCCGGTGAGCAATTGAAAGCTCACGCTGCGCACGTCGAGCCCGAGCCCGAGCAAGCTGCTCGCGCCTGCGGCGAAGGCCTGCGGCAACGCGACGAACACGCCAATCGCGAACACGACTGAAAGCACGCCGAGGTAGCGCTTGCGCGAATCCTCCGTCGCTGGCTTCGGTCCCGCGCCGAGATCTTCGGGCGCATTCGTGAGCAGCGCGATGATCGGCAGGGAAAGCGCGGCCAGCGTGCTCGGCCCCGCGCCGCGCGTGGGCGCTTTTTCCGGCGCGCCCTCCTGATCCCAATCCTGTTCGAACTGCTCGGCGGAAAAGCGCAGCGCCGCGCTGCCGAGCTTCAACGCTTCGACCAGCGCGATCACGCCGCGCACGAACGGCCAAGCGCGCTTGCCCGTGCGCAAATCCGACATCGGCTGCTCGCGCACGACCAGCGCGCCGTTCTTGCG
>DASYCL010000794.1:0-7443 GCA_036500245.1 Polyangiaceae bacterium
GCCCGGGCTGGCCTGCTCGGAAATAAAACAGCGCCACAGATTCGCCAGGCTGATCACGGTTCTTGGAAAGAAGGGCGGCCACGTTAGAACTGACCGACCAGGCGCCCGTCGCGTTGCTCGTGGCGCGAGCGGCCAGATGCAATGAAACGCGCAGGGCCAAAAAAAGCTCCCAGACCTGGAGGGCCGGGCCAGCCCCCACAAATAACCCAGAAAAAACCGAGACTTCATCACTCGGTTCCGACCTTGAAACGGCTCGGCCGTGCTCCGGAAACTAAGTTTGGCGTGGCCACCACACGCTTCGGGTTTCGCGCCGCGATTCGCGACCGCGGGCTTCGGCTCACGCGTTCGGCTGTCGCTCGCGGCGCATTGGTCTCTGGTTCTATCGCGCTGCTCGGCGCGTGCGCGTCGCAAGAGAACGACGCGCTCGAGAGTTGCAACCCGAAGAGCGCGGGCTGCGTCGTGCCCGAGGGCGGAAGCGCGAGCAACACAGGCGGCGCGACGAGTAGCGCGGGCGGCTCGAACTCGAGCGGCGATAGCAGCGGCGGCAGCGACGTGAGCGCGTCCGGTTCGACCAGCACCGGCGGCACCAGCGATACGAGCGGCACTTCCGGCAGCACGAGCAGCACGAGCAGCGCGGGCAGCACGGCCGGCGGTGTGACGTTCGGCGGCTCGGCAGGCACGAGCAGTGCCGGAACATCGAGCGCCGGAACCGCGAACGGCGGAACCGCGAACGGTGGAACCGCAAATGGCGGCGCGGCGCACGGCGGTATGACCAGCGCCGGCGCTGGCGGCACCGCGAGCGCGGGCACGAGCAGCGTCGCGGGCAGCGGCGGCGCGACCGGCGCGGCGTGCACGACCGCAATCGCCGCGCGCACCGGTTGGATCGGCACCGCTTCGAGCTTTAGCAACGTATGCACGGATCCGACCTATGGCCTGTGCAATCCGCCAGCGTACGCGATCGACGCGAACCCGAGCTCGCGCTTCTCGACTGGCACGAAACAAGTCGGCGGCGAATGGCTGCAAATCGATCTCGGCGCAAGCGGCACGGTCGACCAAGTCACCATCTCGGTTTCGAACGGCGACTACGGCCGGCACTTGCAAATCCGCATGTCCAACAGCGCGAACGACACTGCCGCGGCCGTCCTCGCCGAACAAGACGGCGTGACCGGACTCCTCACGTTCGAGTTCGCCGCCAAGACCGCGCGCTACGTCTTGATCACGCAAACCGGAATGGACATGGGCACCGACACGGCGTGGTGGTCCGTGCAAGACGTCACCGCGACCTGTAACTAACGAGTCGCGCGCGCTTCGTTTTTTTGGTTGGGGGTGCTCCTCTGCGTCGAAAATTCGCGCAGAAAAGCCGAAAATTCGCGAGGAACGCCGCTCAATGCGCGTCGTTCCAGTTCGGTCCGTGCCCCACTTCGACGATCAGCGGGACGGCTAGCTCGAACACGTGTTCCATCGCGTGTTTGATCTTGCGCTTCGCTTCGGCAACCTCCGCCTCCGGCACTTCGAACACGAGCTCATCGTGCACGCTGAGCGTCATGCGCGCGCCGGGTGTCGGCGGCTCTTTGAGCGCGAGCATCGCGAGCTTGAGCAAATCGGCGGCGGTGCCTTGAATCGGCATGTTCATCGCAATGCGTTCCGCGGCCAGACGCTCGGCACGGTTCGCGCTGCGAATCGTCGGCAAGAGCCGGCGCCGCCCGAGCATGCTGCGCACGGCTTCGCCAGCGCGCGCTTGCTCGAGTGTTTCGTTCATGAATTTGCGCACGCCTTCGTAACGCCGAAAATACGCCGCAATGAAGTTCGAAGCTTCAGCCCGCGGAATGCCGAGTGATTTACTGAGCCCGCTGTCGCCCTGGCCGTAAATTACGCCGAAATTCACGGCTTTTGCCCGCGTGCGGTGTTCGCGCGTGAGCTCTTCCTCCTTGACCTCGAAGATCTCGAGCGCGGTGCGCGTATGAATGTCCTGGCCACTGCGGAACGCGTCCAACAAAACCGGATCTTGCGACAAGTGCGCCAGCACGCGAAGTTCGATTTGCGAATAGTCCGCGCTCACGAGCAGGTAGCCGGGCGGTGGCACGAAGGCCTCCCGGATCTTGCGGCCGAGCTCGGTGCGGATCGGAATATTTTGCAGATTCGGATCGGTCGAAGACAAGCGCCCGGTCGCGGCCACCGCTTGCTCCCACGAAGTGTGAATGCGCCCGGTCGTCGGATTGACGAGCTCGGGTAGCGCGTCGATGTAGGTCCCCTTGAGCTTCGTGAGCTGACGGATCTCGAGGATCACCTTGGGTAGCTCGTGCTGATCGGCGAGCGCCTCGAGCGTGTCTGCATCGGTCGAACGCGACGTCTTGGTGCGCCGCAGCGGTTTTAGCCCGATTTCATCGAACAAAAGCGTCTCGAGCTGGCGCGGCGAATTGACGTTGAACGGCTTGCCTGCGATCCCGTGCGCGACGCCTTCGAGCCGCTGAATCTCCCGCTCGCACTCGCGCCCGAGTCCGCCCAAGTGTGCGGTGTCGACGAGCACGCCGCGCTCTTCCATCCGCGCGAGCAACGCCGCGAGCGGCAGTTCGACTTCGCGCAAGAGTTTGTCGAGCCCTTCTTCGGCCAAGCGCGGCTCGAGCCGCTCGCGCAAATGATACGCAAAGACCGCGCTCGTCCCCACGAACTGCGACGCTTCTTCGATCGTGACTTCGTCGAAGTCGAGGGTCACGCCGCGCTTCTTCTTGGTCAGGGATTCGTAAGTGATCGGCACCACGCCGAGCTCGCGTTGCACGAGCGGTTCGCGTTCGTTGCGGCTCTCCGGATCGAGCAAATATGCGGCCAGCATCGCGTCGAACGAGTAACCCGAAAATTCGAGGCCCGCGTGCCTGAGCACGACTTCGACGCGCTTCAAGTCGAAGGCCGATTTTCGAATCTTCTCGTCCGCAAGCAAGGGCCCGAGCTTCGCGCGCACATCTTCGAGCGCGAGTTGCTTCGGAGAACCGATGTAACGATGCCCGAGCGGCAAATACACGGCGTGATTCGCTTTCCACGAGAGCGCGATGCCGATCAACGCGCCGCGCAGAATCCGTGGCGTGCTGGTCTCCACCGCGATCGCGAACGCGCCCGCCATGAGCAACGCGTTCACCATCTCGTCGAGCTCATCCGCTGACTTCAGGACGCTGATTTCCGGCGCGCCGAGCGCGACGACCGGTGGGGCGCTCTTCGCCGTCGAAGGCGAACCCGAACCCGCCGCACCGCCGCCGCTCGAACTCGCGCCATCGTGTTGGCCTTCGTTGGTGAGCGCTTGCAGTTGCCGGGAAAATCCGAGTTCGGCGTAGAGGGCCTTCAGCGCCGGGATGTCGCGCCCGCCGTAGGCCAAGTGCTGCTTGTCGATCACGATCGGACAATCATCCTTGAGGGTGACGAGGCGCTGGCTCAAGAACGCCTGCTCGCGGTGCTCGACCAATTTCTCGCGCAGTCCCTTTTTCTTGAGCTGCTGGATGCCGGCGTAGACACCCGGCAAGTCCCCGAACTCGACCAAAAGCTCCTTGGCCGTCTTTGGCCCGACCGAAGGCACGCCGGGCACGTTGTCCGATGTATCGCCGGTCAAGGCCAGCAAATCGCGCAATTGGTCGACGCGCACGCCGAAGCGTTCTTCGACTTCGGGCACGCCGAAGACGCGATCGCGCATCGTGTCCCACATGATCACCGGCTCACTCACGAGCTGCATCAAGTCTTTGTCGGCCGCGACGATCACGACTTTGAGCTCGTGCGCGAGCGCGCTCTTCACGGCGCTCGCAATCAAATCGTCGGCCTCGACGCCGTCTTGCTTGAAGATCGGGATGTTGAACGCGCGCACGATTTGTTCGCAGCGCGCCATTTGCTGCTTCAAATCCTGCGGCGCGGGCGGGCGGTTCGCTTTGTAAGCGTCGTAAATCTCTTTGCGAAATGTGACGCGCCCCGAGTCCATCGCGATTGCGAGCATGGCCGGTCGGCACTGGCGCACGAGTCGCTCGAGCATGCTCACGGTGCCGTGCACGGCATGCGTGGGCTCGCCGCTCGGGCTCGAGAGCGGTGCAATCGCATGATAAGCGCGCAGCACATAGCTACTCAGGTCGACGATGTAGAGCACATCGGGCGCTGCGGCTGGAAAGAGCTGCGTCATGACGCGGTCTTAACCCGAGACGGCGCCCATGACTCGTCTTGGCGATTCGCCGGTATTTTCCTCGATGGCCCTGCGGCCGGTGGCACGCGCCCCGAGCGCGTTGCCCCCGACGGAGCGCTCTCACTCGCGACTCCTATTGTGGGAACGCGCCCAGGTTTCCGAATGAGTACTTTGTCCGAGCGATTTCGCGCGCGACGATTGCGAGTCTCCTGGCATCGAAGGCCAAACACCGCTAGTCTCGCGAAGTGGTGCATACGAACGAGCCGACGGCTCCGCAGGGGCTCATCGCGGGTAAATATCGACTCACGCGTCTGCTCGGTCGCGGCGGCATGGGCACGGTTTGGGAAGCCACACACACGTCACTCGGTACGCGCGTGGCAGTGAAGTTCATCGACGCCGAGTATGCGGAGAGTCCCGAAGCGCGTAGTCGCTTCGAGAACGAAGCGCGCGCCGCGGCCAAGCTACGCAGCAAACACGTCGTCGAAGTGTACGACCACGGGCTCAGCGAAGACGGCCGTCCGTTCATCGTGATGGAGTTCTTGTCGGGTGAGCCGCTCGATAAAAGGCTCGATCGGGTCAGCCGTTTGCCGGCGAAAGAAACGGCGCACATCGTGTTGCAGGTGTCCCGCGCGCTGACCAAGGCGCACGCCGCGGGCATCGTTCATCGCGATCTGAAGCCCGAGAACGTGTTTCTCGTCTGGGACGACGAAGAGGGGACGGACGTCGTCAAGGTCGTTGATTTCGGGATCGCGAAGTTCACCGATGCGTCGCTCGGCTCTTCGGCGTCCACGCGCACCGGTTCGGTGCTCGGTACGCCGTACTACATGAGCCCGGAACAAGCGCGCGGCCTGCGCAGCATCGACTATCGCTCGGATCTTTGGTCGGTCGCGGTGATCGCATATCGCTGCATCGTCGGCACGCTGCCGTTCGAGGGCGAAGCGGTCGGGGATCTGTTGGTCAAGTTGTGCACGGCCCCAATCCCGGTGCCTTCGAGCATCGCGCCCGACGTGGTGCCGCCCGGCTTCGACGCCTGGCTCTTCAAGGCGATGAATCGCGAACCCGCCGAGCGCTTCGCTTCGGCGTCGCAGCTCGCGGAGTCGCTCGCGGCAGTATGCGGGCTCTCGGTGCGTGGCTCGTATGCGAGCGCGGAGATCCCGCGTATGCCGGACGGCGGCACCGGACCATATCCGAATGTCGGCGTGCCCTCGGCTGCGCAATACTCGACCGGTCCGCGCCCGCCCGCGCAAAACGGGCAAGTGCCGGTCGCGCTCGCGACCGGCGCGCCCACCACTCAAACGCCGATGCCGGTGAGGCGGACCGGCGTCGGTGTGATTGTCGCGGCGTCGATCGCGGCGCTGATCGTGCTCGGCATTGGCGGCGCGATCGCGGTGAAGAAGCTCAGCGGTTCGGCTTCGGCGGAAAGTGCAGCGGTGGCAGCTCCGCCGCCGCGGGTGACCGCGCCACTTGCGGACTTGAAGCCCGCTGCTGCAACGCCGGCGGAGACCGCGCCAGCAGCGGTCGCCGCGACGGTTGCGCCGCCCAGCGCCACCGCGGAAAAACCAGCAACGCCCGCGAAGCTTGCGAATCCAGCCCAGAGGATCGCGCCGAAGAGCGCCCCCCGCGCGCCGTCGAGGGCGCCCCAGAGCAGCAAACCCCCAGAAAAATCGGGCGCGCAGCACAACAACGACATCGGGTTTTGAGCGGAATCACCCTCGAGGGTGATGGTCGGGTCCTGCTCGCGAGCCGTCGGTCGCGGCGAAAAAGCTGAGTCGCTTCCGCAGCCTAAGTCCACGGAATGACGGTCCTTTACGGGGACCTACATCATCGTGCAATGTATTACATTTCGGTGACAATCGCGCTTTCACCGGGTGTTAGCGGTCGAGGCGAAACATGCAAATCGTCCTCCTCGCGCTCTATTGCACCGTTCTGGTCGTGCTCTGTACGTATGGCGCTCACCGCGCGACCCTCGTGTTTCAGTGCTTGCGCTACAAGCGCCGCATCGATCGCGCGTCGCGAGCAATCCCGGTGCTCGACTGCGCGTTGCCGCGCGTGACGGTGCAGCTGCCGCTCTACAACGAAGCAACCGTCGTGCGGCGTTTGCTCGATGCTGCAGGTTCGCTCGACTACCCGAGCGATCGCCTCGAGCTGCAAGTGCTCGACGACTCCACCGACGAGACGCAAGCGATCGCGCGCGCCGCGGTCGAAGAGCTCTGCGATCGCGGGCTCAACGCTATCTACGTGCGGCGTCCGGATCGGCACGGCTACAAAGCGGGCGCGCTCGACTTCGGGCTCGAGCAAGCAACGGGTGAATTGATCGCGATCTTCGACGCGGATTTCGTGCCCCAGGCTTCGTTCTTGCGCGACATCGTCGGTCACTTCACCGATCAGCGCATCGGCATGGTGCAGACCTGCTGGGGCCACATGAATCGCGATCATAGCTTGTTTACCAGCGTACAAGCCTTGATGCTCGATGGTCACCACATGGTCGAGAACCGCGCGCGTTTCGGCGCCGGCAACCTGTTCAACTTCTCCGGCACAGGCGGCATCTGGCGCCGGCAAGCGATCGAAGATGCGGGCGGCTGGCAGCACGACACGCTGACCGAGGATTTGGATCTATCTTATCGCGCGCAGCTCGCGGGTTGGCGCTTCGTCTACCGCGCGGACGTGAAAACGCCGTCGGAATTGCCGGAAGACATGAGCGCGTTCCGCGCGCAGCAATATCGCTGGGCCAAGGGCACGATTCAAACCGCGCGCAAATTGCTGAAGCGCGTGGCCGCTTCGGAGCTCACCTTCGCGCAGCGCGTGGAAGCCTTCTTTCACATGCTGCCGCACCTCGCTTACCCGATGACGGTGCTGCTCACGCTGTTGCTCTTGCCGGCGCTGATCTGCATGCCGGCGAGCGGTCTGCGTTCGCTGCTGTTGATCGACATCCCGCTGTGCATCGGCGCGACGGGTTCGCTCGCGGGCTTCTACGCGATGGCCGAGGCCGCGCAGGGCCGCTCGCCGTGGGGCGCGATCAAGCGCTTGCCCGCGCTGATCGCGCTCGGCGCCGGGCTCGCGCCGCACCTGAGCCTCGCCGTGTTCGACGGCATGCGCTCGATGGCCGGCGAGTTCGTGCGCACGCCGAAGCGCGGCGAGCAACGCGGCCGCTACCGCCAATACGCAAAACTTCCACTGGTCGAACTCGCGCTCGCGCTGGTTTGCCTGGCGAGCGTGATCGCCTCGATTCAGACGGGCCATTACATCGCTGCGCCGTTCGCCGCGCTGTTCATGTGCGGCTACGGCTACGTGGC
>DASYCL010000795.1:0-2980 GCA_036500245.1 Polyangiaceae bacterium
ATCGAGCGCGAAAAGGGCATGGATTATCGCGAAGCCGTGCGCATCGGCGTGCAAGCGTGCCGCGCGCTCGAAGTGGCGCACGCCGCGAACGTGATTCATCGCGACATCAAGCCGGCGAACTTGTTCCTGTCGAGTGATGGCAAAGTGAAGCTTCTGGATTTTGGGGTTGCCAAGGCCGCGTTCAGCGCCGAAGCGAGCGGCGATGCGCTGCAGATCGTCGGCACCCCGGAATACATGGCGCCCGAACAAGCGCGCGGTGAAGCCGATGAACGCAGCGATGTCTACGCGCTCGGTGTCGTCTTGTTCGAGCTGATGTCCGGCCGTTTACCGCACGAAGCCGAGAGTCCCGTGCTCTTGCTCGACGCAAAACTCCGCAGCGAACCGCAATCACTTCGCACCATTGCCCCCGAACGAGGAATTCCGAAAATGCTCGACTCGACCGTTTCGCGCGCTCTCCTGACCGATCCGGAAAAACGCTATCCTAGCGCCGCGGAACTCCGCGAAGCGCTCGAAGCTGCGCTCCACGAGCCGGAAATCGTGACGCCGGAGCGCCGCAAAGTGGTCGCGCGCAGCATCGCTTCGGCGATCGCGCTGTCGGTGCTCGGCGTGATTGGCAGCGTGCTCGCGACGCGCCCGGCGGTGCGCGAAAAAGCCGTCGCCGTGCTCGCTCCGGTGATGGCGAAAGCGCACGCGCTCGAGGCGCGCGCCGTCGAGCGCATGCACGCGGCGCATCCGCAAAGCGCGGTCGCACAAGCCGAGGCCGTGAAGTCAGCACCCGCGGTCGTAGAAGTGAACGCTGCGCCGTTTGAACCGTCCGAACCGTCCGCGGCACCTTCCGCGGCTGCGACTGCCGAAGTCGTCGCCGCGGCGCCCGCGGCTGCACCCACCGCGGCCGCGCCGGGCGAAGCCGCGAGCGACGACGGCGAAGTCGAAGACGATGCGCCGAGCGCGAACAGCGCGCCCGCGGAAAAAGCCGACTCGACCTCGGAAAGGCCGGACACCAGCGCGTACGGCGAGACCGCGATCGCCGAAGCACATCGCTTGGGCGACAGAGGCAACAAGCTGAAAGCCCTCAACGTGCTCCGCCGCGCCGCCAAGAAAGTGCCGACCGACGCCAAGGTTTTGCAAGAGCTCGCGAGCGCGGCCGAAGAAGATCGCGCTTGGGGCGAAGCGACGCGCGCGGCTCGTCACTGGGTCGCGGTCGCGCCGAGCGCGGAGTCGAAGCTCGAACTCGCGCGGCTCGAGCGCAAGACCGGCCACCACGAGCGCGCGCTCGACCTCGTGAAGAGCGTGATCAAAGAGAACCCCGATTCGCCGGAAGCCCACGCGATGCTCACTCAGCTCGGCGGCAGTGAGCGCGTGGCTCTCGCCAAGTAGGCTTTGACTTTGCTCGAACGAAGGCGCCCCCGGGTCGACCGTGGAGGCGCCTTTGGCTATTTGCGCGGCCCAGCGTGCGGCGCAGCAGCGCCTCGCCTACGCTTTTCGCGTGGCGATCTCTCAGCGAGCAAAAAGCGAGCTCGGCGGCCTGATTTGGGGACTGCTCGCGATTGCGCTGAGCACGCTCGTGTCCTGGCCTGCGCGCGCACACTCGCAGCCGACCGATCTGATCATGATCTACCTCTTGGGTGTCGTGATCGTCGCGACGCGCTTCAGCGTGATCGTCTCGTTGGTTACGGCGCTGTGCGCGACTGCGCTGTTCGATTTTTTGTTCATCCCTCCGCTGATGGTGTTCACGGCGCCGGATCCGAACAATCTGGTGATCTTTCTCGTCATGCCCGTGGTGGCGGCGGTGGTGAGTGTGCTGAACAAGCGGTTGCGACAAGAGCGCGCGCTCGCGCGGCGCGGCGAAGAAAACACGCGCACGCTCCACTCGCTCGCCAGCGCGGTTCAACGCGCCGAGCTCGAGGTCGAGACCGAGCGCATGCGCAACGCACTATTGAGCGCTGTTTCGCACGACTTGAAGACGCCGCTTGCCGCGATCATCGCCGCGGGCTCGACGCTACGCGATCCCGAAGCTTGCCTCGACGAAGTCACGCGCGCCGAGCTCTTGAACACCATCGTCGAGGCCGCCGAGCGGCTCGATGGCGTCGTGACCAATTTGCTTTCGGCGACGCGGCTGGACTCCGGCAGGCTCGTCATCTCGACCGCAGCCGAAGAAGTCGAGGAATTGATCGGTGCGGTGCTGTCGCGCTTCTCCGAGCGCCTGCGTCAGCGCGCGGTGACGCTCGATGTGCCGAAAGATTTGCCGCAAGTTCGCGTCGACGCGCAACTGATCGAGCTCGTCTTGATCAACCTGATGGAAAACGCGCTGCGCTATACCAGCGAAGGCACGCCGCTCCATATCCGAGCCGGCGTTTCACCCGCGGGGGTAGTCGTCGAAGTCGCCGACGAAGGGCCGGGCATTTCGCCCGACGAGCTCGAGAAAGTGTTCGAAAAGTTTTACCGCGGCGGCGCCGCGCGCAAGAACGACGGCGGCACCGGCCTCGGCTTGATGATTTGCCGAGCGGCGATCTTGGCTCACGGTGGGAGAATCGCCGCCAAGCAGCGTCCGGGCGGCGGCGCCACGATCGAATTTTCGCTGCCGATCTCTGGCCCGACACCGAATCGTTCTTCGCTCGGCACGTGAGAAATTGGCTCGGTCCCAGGCTTGTGGTGCTAGAACGGCGCCGAACTCGGCCCGCTCATGGCTCTTCCTCCAAGTAACATCGGCAAGGCGCTCGTCACGACGGGTTCGCCCGCGGCCGTGGTGTTGAAGCTAGCGCTCCCGACCGTGTTCGCCATGCTCACGCAGAGCGCGGTCAACGAAGTCGACATCATCTTCTTTTCGCGGCTGCCTTCGCCGGAGTCTTCCACCGCACAGGCGGCGCTTTTGCCGTCTTTGATCTTGCTCTGGATGTTCGGCGGCTCGCTCAGCGCGATCTCGGTCGGCACTCAAGCGATCTCCGCGCGGCGCTTCGCGGAAGGCAAATCGGTCGACGCG
>DASYCL010000796.1:0-3198 GCA_036500245.1 Polyangiaceae bacterium
AATCCACTTGATCGTCGGCTCGAGCGGGCGCCCGTAGAGCCAGAACATCAAGCCGAGGGTCCAGAAATTCTTGCAGCGGTGGGCTTCTTTGTTCGAGAGCCCTTGCTCTTTCACTGCGGCGACAGTCAGCTTGGTGATGTCGATGTTCACCAAGTTGAAGCCGTGCAGCGAACCGTCTTCGAGCGGGTTCGATTCGTAGCCGGCCTTCTTCAGATTGGCCGCGTTGAATGCGCCCGCGTTCACGATCAAAAGCCCGCCGCGCTTGAGATCGCGCAGATTGGTCTTGAGCGCGGCCGGATTCATGGCGACGAGCACGTCCGGCGCGTCCCCCGGCGTGAACACGTCTTGTGAGGCGAAGTTGATTTGGAAACCCGAGACGCCGTAGAGCGTGCCAGCAGGCGCGCGGATCTCTGCGGGGAAGTCCGGGAATGTTGCGAGGTCGTTTCGCGCGAGCGCGGCCGCTGCGGTGAATTGGTCACCGGTGACTTGCATGCCGTCGCCGGAGTCGCCGGCGAAGCGCACGACCGCGCTGTCGAGGATGGTACGAGCGCTGGATGACGTGACGGTGTTGGGCTCTGTCATGGTGCGGAACTCCGCAAATCTCGCCCAATTCTCCTTATTGTCAAGTAATCCGATAGGGAATTGGGACTAAGCGGGCGTTATGGCCGATTGGCTGGTCGACGAAGCGGGCCCATCGAAGCAGAATCGCCGGATCCGAGCGAGCTGGCGCGAAGATCAGTTGGTGGGAGCGGCGTGCTTCTGAAGCAAATCCGCCAAGCGAGGCGCCGCTGCCTCGACTTGTTTTTGTGCGCTCGGTCGTAGCTTCTCGTAGGTCTTCTTGATGACCTGACTGTCACTGCGCGCAGCGCGCTGGTCTGTAACGGCTAGGAGCGCTTCTGCAACGCGTGCGTTGTTCTGTCGCAAGTAAGCGCCCGCAGGCTGCTTTTTCTGAGCGGCTTCTTGGTAGACCGGATCCACTGCGTCGAGGAATTCGTCGAGCAAGTGGTTCACGGCTTCGCGAATGAACCCAGGACGAACACCTTGTACGATCTTGTACGCGCCCTTGATTGCGATGCCGCTCAGGCCACCTTTGTCGGCGACTTCGGCGTCGAGCACTTTGATCGCGTCGTTTATCACCGCTTCACGCTTGTCTCCGCTTCCAATCTGTTCTCGCAAGCTCGGCATCTTTCCCTGGCTTTCTCGCACAAGCTTCCCTGAACCCTCTCTGCCACAGGCCGAGGTTGGGGAGCGCCGCTATATACCTCCCGAGAGTGCTTTGGCACAGCCTGGAAATTCCGGGACTCTGACTTGACTCTGGATGGCCCGTTTGGGCCTAATGGATGCACAGGCTTTTGCGCTCACGGTGCGTCGAAAGTCGCGACGAACGAGTCACGGATCGCCCGCGCGTAGGAATGGCCGAAGAGCTCAAGCAAGGAAGTAAGCTCGGAAATTACGAGCTGGTGCTGAGAATCGGTCGGGGCGGCATGGCCGCCGTCTGGGTCGCACGCGAGCGCGCCGCCACGACCAAGGACGATCGCCTCGTTGCGGTGAAGGTGATGCTCACCGAGCTCGCCGACGAAGGCGAGTTCGTGAAGATGTTCCTCGACGAAGTGCGGCTCGTGCGCAGCATTCGCCATCCGAACGTCGTCGATGTCTACGACGTGGGCGAAGACGAAGGCACGATGTGGATGTCGATGGAGTGGGTGGAGGGAGAATCCCTGCACACCGTCATCGCCGAAGCCGGCAAGCGTCGCGCGATTCCGCCCGAGCTTGCGGTGCGCATCATCGCCGACGCGGCCGCGGGGCTCCACGCCGCGCACGAGCTACGCGAGCTCGACGGCAGCCAGCGCGGCGTCGTGCATCGCGACATCTCACCGCACAACATTTTGATCGGCACCAACGGCATGGTGAAGCTCGTCGACTTCGGCGTCGCCAAAGCAGTCGGCCGGATCAGCGAAGCCACGCGAGCCGGTCAGCTCAAAGGTAAATTCGGTTACATGTCCCCCGAGCAAGCGCTCGGCAAATCCGTCGATCGGCGCAGCGACATTTTCTCGCTCGGCATCGTGCTGTTCGAGCTCACCACCAGCCGACGACTATTCCGCGGCGAGCACGACGTCGAAACGTTGCGACTCGTGATCTCGGGCGGCATCCCGAAGCCGACCCAGATCGACAGCCGCTATCCGCCCGAGCTCGAACGCATCGCGCTCAAGGCGCTCGAGCGCAACGTCTCGGCGCGCTATCAAACGGCGGCCGAGCTCGAGCACGACTTACGCGCATACCTCAAAGCCGAGCGCTTGATCGTGCCGCAGAGTGGTGTCGCCGGCATCTTGAAGCGTGTGCTCGGCGATCGCATCGAACAGCGCAGAAAGGCCGTACGCGCAGCGCTCAAGGCCTTGAATAGCGGAGCGATGCCCGGCTCGGATCTGCTGCCGAACGATCCAGCGTTTACGCCGACCGGTAAGGATCGAATCACGGTGAGCGGCGTGAGTGTCGTCACCGGCACGGGCTTGAGCGGAGTTAGTGGCGCGGGCACGTCGCCGAGCGCCATGCTTCGGTCGCCGCTCGAGCACAGCCAAGTGAGTCACCCGAATGTTCCTCGAGCCATGCTTGCGCCGCGGCTCAGTACCGCGAGTGTTCTTGGTTACGCCATTGGCGTCGCGGGCCTCGCGATCGCGCTCTTCGTATTGATATTCATGCGTTGAACGAGGCTGTCGCGCGAACGTAAACCGGCGGGCCGTTCGCGTGTCTCGAGTCGAGCCGCTCCGATCTCGGCGTCGCTCCGCGATCGCGTGTGAACGAGAATCCACCGATTTCCAGAGACCCGGTAGCCGGAAGGACGACGCTTGGTGCGCGGTTCGTCACACCAAGGCGCGGTGTGCTTCCTTGAACGTGTGCGCTAGAGTCCACTCTTCTCGCGAGGATCGTAGACCGCATCATGGGCAAGCTTCTCGTCGTCGACGACCAACGCAACATGCGCACGACGCTGGCAATGATGCTGCGTGGTTCCGGCTATGAAGTCGACGAAGCGGCGGACGGCGCGCAAGGCCGGGAGCTCGGCGCTACCGGCGCCTACGACGTCGTGATCACCGATTTGCGCATGGGTGAGTTCGACGGCATCGACGTGCTGCGCGCCACCAAAGAAGCGCAACCGATGACCGAAGTCATCGTGATGACGGCGTACGGCACGATCGAGAGCGC
>DASYCL010000797.1:0-4068 GCA_036500245.1 Polyangiaceae bacterium
GATGGCGTGAAGCTGATCTACTCCGTCGCGGTCGGGGGCAATCGTCAAGATTTGGTGATTGCTGCTGAAAAAGGCCAGAACTTGGCGCGGCTCACCCAAAATCAAGGGTCGAACAGCTACCCAGCCTGTAGCCCCGACGGACGGCTCGTGGCCTTCTTCTCCAACCGCAACAAGAGCCCAGGCATCTGGCTCATGTCACTGAAGAGTTGGAAAGCGCAGCAGATCTCGACGCAAGAAGGCGAGTCGCTCGCCTGGGCAGCGCTGCCGCCGGTACCGGGCGCGCCCTGATCAAACGAAGAGCGAGCTCAACGCCATCGGGATTTGCGCGTCACCGCTGATGCGCAGCTTGCCGCTCATCAATAGTTCGAACGGGTTCTGCGCGCCGCTCTGCAAACCCAAAAAAGCATCGGCCTCGCACGAGATTTCACATTCCGGCTGCGCCAAGTTCGGTTTGCCGGAGCCTGGCGTGACGTAGAGCTTGTGCGCTGTCGCACCATCGACGACGCTGAATGCGATCGAGCCTTGCACAGCGCGGATCAGCGCAGCGCGCTCAGCGTCGAGCGTGAGCGCGCGAAAAGCGAGCAGCTGGCGTTCGGCGGACAAGGGCTCCCCTGCTAGGCGTTCCGCGCCGAAAACCACAATCGGCGCGAAGCTCTCGTTCGGAATTGTGATCGTCACGATGTTGTCCGCGCCTGCGCTCGGCGAGATCGATAATTTACCGCGCTCGAGCCGGTACGCCCACTGTCCCACGGCGGGAACTGCGAACAGCACGCTACCCGCGGAGCTTGCTTGCTCGAAACCCGAGAGCTCGGCGAAGCGGACGGGGATGTAAGTCGAGAAAAAAGCGTCAGGTGACGACGGAACCGAACTCATGAACGGATTTTTTCCAGGCGACTCAGCGCTTGAGCAATTGGCTGATCGCGTGAGTCTCGCGCGCGCCGAGCGACCCGAACTGCACGCCGAAACCGCTCGGCTTGGCCCAGCGCACGATGCCCGGGAGCCGCATATCAGCTTTCGTGCCGGGCAGACGAGCGACGATGGTAAGCTCCGTGCCAAACGGCAGAATTTCACCAGACTCGATAAACATGCCGCCGATGCTGATGTCCTTGGCCATCCCCGTGAACGCCGCGCCGTCGCGTCGTTCGCACGATACCTGGCTGTCCACATTGACTCGGGGATGAACTCGCTTGTCTTCCACAACTGACTCCACGGGCCGCACCGATGCTTCTGAGGCCCTAAGCACACCCATGAAATGGGACGCGGGGGTTGTCAAGGAGCCGTCGAGTAACGCTCGGCCGAAGCGAGACCGGCGCGGTTTCCGTCGGCACTTTGCAGGCTACGAGCTCGGTCTCATGACGGTCGGGATGGTCTTGACCTTTGCGCTACTTGCGTTGCCGCGCGCGAGCACGCCGACGACGCTTCCGCTGCCGAAGATAGATCGCGCGGAAGCGCGCCTTCGTGCCGAGGACGAGCGCGCGCTCGCCGCCCGAGCCGAACGCGAGCGGTTGCCGTTCGAGATTCGTGCTGTCGGCGAGGCAATCCGGCGCTTGGGTCGCGCGAGGGCGCGTAGCGACGATGCCGGCGAAGAGCGTGCCGACCTGGATGCACGGATGCTGGCGGCTTCGAGCGCGGTGCAAGTGCCATTGCTGCTGCGCTTACGCGCGGTAGAGACCGAATATTTTTTGCGCGCGCTGCGACAATTCGAACGCGATGGCAACGCCAGCGCCGACCTCGACGAGCTCGGCGGGGACTTCATCTCGAGCGCGCGCAAGAACGGCTGGCTCGACTCGCAGCGACACCTGGTCATCGACGAATCGACGCTGCGCGTACTGTTTCATCTGCGTTGGGCGGATTTGATCGGGCGGCGCGCGGTGTTCCCCTTTTCCCCGTCGCTCAACGAGTGGCGCATTTACTACGGCTTTCTGCTGCGGCACCCGCAACACGGCGCGCGCACGGACGATACGGGGGACGACGGCGCTGCCACGCGTTTGCGCATTGTCGCCGCACTTTCGCGAAAAGATCCCGAGTATCCCGCAGCCGTCGCGCGCGGTCTCTTGCTCTATCAGCTGGGCGATGTCGAAGGTTCGGCAGCGTCGTATCGGCGTTACCTCGGTGAGCACGCGGGCGGACCGTATACAGTGCTCGCTCGCAATCAGTTGATCTACGTCCTGCGCAGCCTAAGTTCGGAGTAAGAGTGCGCGCCGCATGTCGACCGAGCTGAACTTCGAGACGTCCGAGTTCGTCCCTCGGTTGCCGGAAGATCGACCGATCTTCACCGCCACGGACGCGGCTCGCCGCGCGAGCACGAGCCGCGGCATCCAGAGTCTGGTCGGCGCCGCGGGAAGCTCGGCTGCGCTGGTCGGTCATGCGCTCTCGAACCAGGGCGTGCGCCAGGTCGTGTACGTCACAGCGAGCAATGAAATTGCGCAACAAGCCGCGGGCGATCTCGGGGCGCTCGCGCGTGGGCTTCCGCTCGCGCGCTTCCCGAAGCTCGATCTGGCTCTGCCGTTTTTGTTGGCGCCCGCGGAGTCGACGCCTTACGCGGAAACGCACGGCGATCGCCGCGCGGCGATGCTGCGCACGGCGACGCTTTACGAACTCTTATCGACACCCGAGCGCTCGCAACTCGTGCTCAGCGCCGGCGCGCTCGTACGCCGCGTCCCGCCGCGACGGGCTCTCCGCGACGCGACCGTCGAGTTGATCGTCGAACACGAGCTCGATGTCGGGGCGCTGTCACAGAAGCTCACCACGTCGGGCTATCTGCGTGTGCCGGTCGTCGAAGATCCTGGCAGCTACGCCTTACGCGGCGGTTTGCTCGACGTTTGGCCGGGACAACTGCCGCTGCCAATTCGCGTCGATTTGTACGGCGATTTGATTTCATCGCTGCGCACTTTCGACCCCGACGATCAGCGCACGCTGTCGTCGCTGGATCGCGTGGTGGCACCGCCGGCCCGCGATGCGATCGTGAACTCGGAAACCGAGGCACGCGCCAGAGAGCTACTGCGCTCGCTCTGCGACGCGGTGAATTTTCCGTCCACCAAGACTCGCGCTTTGATCGACGATCTCGCGACCGGGCGCGCCTTCTTCGGCAGCGACGGCTACCTGCCTGCGTTCTTCGAGCTCGAGACGGTGTTCGACTACCTGGCGCCGAACGCGGTTTTCATCGTCGACGATCCGAGCGCGGTCGTGCGCGCCGTGCGCAACGAATTCGAGCGCGCGCTCGCGGGCGAAGCCGCGCGACGCGGGACGCCGCATTTTCCCGTGCGCGAGCTCTACCTCGACGAGGGCGAGCTCGAGCAGAGGCTCAGCGCTCACGCGCTCGTTGGTCTGCATCGCACTGCCGTCGCTGGGCCGGAAAGCGCCAGCGTGCTCGAAACTCTGGAAAATGCGGCGCCGGACGCGCCGACGCTTGCGTGCAGCGATCTTTCGGAATTGTCACGCGCGGTAAAGAGCGCGCGCAGCGAGCACGGCAAACAAGGCGCGCTCGAGCCGCTGGTCGAACGCATTCGCGCCTATCGCGACGCCGGCCTCGAGGTCGTGATCAGCGCGCGGACGGAGACTCAAGCCGAGCGGCTCTCCGCGCTCCTTTCGCATCGCGGCGTCCGTACAGTGGTCTGGCGCTCGAACGAGGAACCAAGCGACACGGTTCAAGTGCGCATCGTCACGACGAGCTTGAGCCGCGGCGTGCTCGCTCCCGCCGAAGGTTTCGCGCTGATCACGGAAGAAGAGATCTTCGGCGCGCGCGCGCACCGACCTGCCGAGAAAAAGCGCTCGGCGCGCGCGCTACTTCAGGATTTGCGCGCGCTCAGCGTCGGGGACTACGTGGTTCATGTCGATCACGGCGTCGGTAAATATTTGGGGCTCGAGCGTCGCGCGATCGGCGCGGTGCAGGTCGATTTGCTGGTCGTCGAATATGCCGGCGGCGACAAGCTATTTTTGCCGGTTTACCGGCTAAATCAGATCGAAAAATACGCCGGCGGCGACACCACGCCACGCGTCGACCGGCTCGGCGGGCAGACGTTCGGCAAAACCAAGGCTCGCGTCGAGCGGCGTGTTCGGCAAATGGCG
>DASYCL010000798.1:0-8119 GCA_036500245.1 Polyangiaceae bacterium
GCGGCGGTGTGACGTCGGATTTGCACGGTCGGAGCTCGCTGCCCGGCCTTTGGGTGCTCGGCGAAACCGCATGCACCGGCCTCCACGGCGCCAATCGCCTGGCCTCGAACTCACTGCTCGAAGGCTTGGTTTTCGCGCGGCGCGCCGCCAATCGCTTGCAACAACTCGCGCCCGAGCTGCGCGGCGTGCCGCAACCGAGCGTGCCTGAGTGGGAAACCGGCTCGGCCGCGCCCAGTGACGAAGCGGTCGTCGTGTCGCACAACTGGGAAGAGATCCGGCGCTTGATGTGGAACTACGTCGGCATCGTGCGTAGCGACGCGCGTTTGCGCCGCGCCGCGCGCCGCGTCGCGCTACTCGAAGAAGAAATCCGCGAATACTACTGGAAGCATCTCGTCACACGGGACTTGCTCGAGCTCCGCAATTTGGCGGACGTTGCGTCGCTGATCATCGCTTCGGCTGCGAGCCGCAAGGAAAGCCGCGGCCTGCATTTCACGATCGATCACACGGAAACGCTGCAATCCTGGGCCGAAGACACGGTGACGAAGCGCGGTGTGCCTCCGCATTTGCGCGGCCGCTAATGCCCGCGCAGTTTTCGCTGCGGCTCGCGTTGTCGTGGACCGTGCTCGCCACGGCCGCGCTTTACTTCGCGCTCACGGTCGCGTTCGTCGCATTTCCGCGCGGCAGCGACAACATCGTGATGCTCGGCGCGGTGCAAGTCGCGGTGTACGCCGGGATGCTCGTGGCGTTTCAGCGCGTGCAGGGCGAACCGCTGCGCGACGTGCTCGCGCTGCGCAGAGCCTCGCTCGCCACTGTGCTGAGCTCGGCGCTGCTCGGCTTCTTCCTGCAAATCCCCGCGACGTTGCTGTCGGATGCAATCGAACATTTCTTCCCGACACCGCCCGCGGTGCTCGCCGAACGCATGGCGCGCATCACGCCGCATTCAGGCGCTCAGGCGCTAGCGATTGCGCTCGTGGTGTCGGGCCTGGGGCCGCTGGTCGAGGAATTTTTTTTTAGGGGTGCCTTGTTCGGCGCGCTCCGTCGCAGCTACGGCGCGCTCGTCACTGCGCTCACCGTCGCGGTCTGCTTCGCGCTCGGACACATGGACGCGCGTTTGTTCTTTCCGCTATTCCTCACCGCGCTCGCGCTCGGCGAAGTGCGCGAGCGCTCGGGTTCGATTTGGCCCGGCGTCGCGCTCCACGCCGCGTTCAACGGCGCGACCCTCGCGGCCATCTTCAGCGGCGCGTCACCGGACGGCAAACCGCCGCCGATCTCGGTTTTCGCGGCAGTTTTCGGCTGTGCGATCTGCGCCGTATTGCTCGTCTTGGCGCGGCGGCTTGCGCTTTCGAGCCGTGTGGCACAAAACGGCTCCGAATCGTGACATCCAGCATTCGGCCCGGCACGACGTCGAAGATCGCGCTCTGTCTCCCCGGCGGCGGCGCGACCAGCGCGATGTTTCAAATCGGCGCGCTCGCGGCGTTCGAAGATTCGGTGTCAGGCTTCGAAGTGAACGGCTTCGATTTTTACGTGGGCAGCTCGGGCGGCGCGAGCGTCGCGGCCGCGCTCGCCGGCGGCTTGCCCGTGCAACGCATTTACCGCGCTTTCCTCGATCCGGCGGATGTTTACTTCGGGCTCGAACGCAAACACTTGCTGCGCGTCGATCTGGGCGAATGGCGGCGCACGTTGGTCTCGGCGCTCTCCGCGCTCCGTCACGGCGCGACTTCGCTCTTGTCGCGCTCATCCGCGCCGCCGCCCGCCGCATTCTTCGAAGAGCTCGATCGCTTGTACGATTCGCTGCCCGCCGGTCTCTTCAGTCTCGACGGCTATGAGCGCTTCCTCGAAGATTTCTTCGTGCGCCGCGGCGTTTCGAACAGCTTTTACGGCTTGCCGCGGCCGCTGCGCGTACTCGCGCACGACCTCGACTCGGGCCAGCTCACGATCTTCGGCGAAGGCAATTCCGCGGAGGTGACCGTCACTCGTGCGTGCATCGCGTCGATGGCCGTGCCGCCGTTTTTCTCACCCGTGCGCATCGGCGAGCGGCACTACATCAATGCTGGCGCAGGCCAAATCGCGCACCTCGAAGTGGCGATCGAAGCGGGCGCGAACGTGCTCGTCGTGGTCAATCCGATGGTCGCTTCTTCGGTGGCTTCAGTGCCGACGGGCCACGGCCATCGCGACAGTTTGCGCGACAAGGGCATGATGTGGGTACTCAATCAAGCGATCCGCATCGGCATCCACAAAATTGTGCGGGAAGAGTGCGCGCGGATCGAAAAAGAAGGCCGCGCACAAGTCGTCTTGATCGAGCCTTCGCCGGAAGATTGCATCTTGTTCATGTACAACCCGGCGAGCTTCGAAGCGCGGCGCAAGATCCTCGAATACGCGTATCGCCACACGCGCGCTGAGCTCGCCAAATCGTTCGCTTCGGGGGACGGTGTGCTCGAGCGCGCGGGGCTTCACCCGGTACCGCCGCCGAGCTCGATTTATCCCGCGAGCCAGCCGTAAAATGCGCGCTTCGCGCTTTGCGTTCGGGCTCTGCTTGTTCGCGCTCGCGGCCTGCAAAAAGCCGTATCGCATCGGCGAATACGTGATGGTGGATTGGGAAGAAAATCGCCCGTTCCCCGCCTTCATCACCGACAAACTCGGCGCATCGCGCTTCCGCGTGCATTTCGACGGCTTTGATTGCGATCAAGACGTGAGCCTCGACCGCATCAAGGGTCGCATCGAAGGCCCGGTGCCGCCGCCGTCACCCGGCAAATTGCCCTGCGCGCACAGCGTGCCCGCCGTAGCGAGCTCCGCGCCCGCCGTCATGCCCGCGCCATACAAACCCGGCGACCACGTGCGCGTGACCTGGCGCGGCTCGATCTATCCCGCGACCGTGCTTTCGGTCGTCGCCAAAGATCGCTTCGTCGTACACTACGAAGGACTCGAAAACGCGTGGGACGATAGCATCACACTGGATCGCATCGTGGGACGAAGGCCGTAGTGCTGCGCGTACTCGACGTCGCCGCGCGTCGCAGTCTTAGTTGCAAGTGCAACTGAGTCCCTCAGTCCTCTTTAGCTCTCTACTCTCCTCTTTCGCGCCAGAGCGCGCGCGAAGGACTTGGGCCGGATGCCCGGAAATAAAACAAAGCCACTGATTCGCCAGGCTGATCACGGTTTTCGACGGAGGGGCGGCCACGTTAGAGCTGACCGACGCGCTTCGTGACACCCGAAGGGGTGAACAGGCGCCCGTCGCGTCGCTCGACGCGCGAGCGGCCAAGCGCTGTGCAAGCGCAGGGCCCAGAACTTTGCGCACGCGGTGGGCCCGCGAGGCGACCCAATCAACATCCACACTCACTGCCAAGGAATGGCATCCGATTGATAAAAATTCACGTTCCACGCGCGGAGGCGTGGGCCGTGGGTGGCGAGGCGCGTCTTATATTCGTCCCAGCTGCGGCCGTCGGCGACTGACCAACCGATTTCGGCGTAGCCGGCGAGGCGCGGGTAGGCCATGTATTCGAGGTCGGCGAGTTTGACGAGCGTTTCGGTCCAGAGCGGTGCTTCGAGACCGACCAGATCGCTTTCGCCGACGCCGTCGACGATGGTTGCCGGATCCCATTCGTAGCCGGTCTGTTCGGTAATGTAGCCGGCCCAGGTTTGGCCGAACGGAGTTTGCATGTCGTACTTCATGTCCATGTAGGCTTTGTTGGCCGGAGACATCAGTACTTTGGCGTGCTGCGCAACGGCCGCGCGCGCGCTGTCGGCGGTGGTCCAATATTGAACGATCGCGTTTGCCGGCAAGCTGTCGAGTTGGCCGAGCGCGTCCCAGCCGATCAGGCTTTTCCCAGCGGTTTGCACGAGCGGCGCGGCTTTGCCGAAGAAGGTTTTGAAGTCGTCGAGCGATGTGGCTTTGGCTTCGTCTCCGCCGAGGTGGAGGTACGCGCCGGGCGTGAGCGCGGCGATTTCGCGCGTCACGTCAGAGGCGAATTGATACGTCGTGTCGCTCGAGACGCAGAGTGAGCTGTAGCCGACCGCGGTGTCGGTGCGGAGCGCGGGCGCTTGGCCGTTGCAGTTGAGGTTTGCGTAGGATGCGAGCGCGGCGTTCGTGTGGCCCGGCATGTCGATCTCGGGGACGATCGTGATGTAACGCGCTTTGGCGAAAGCAACGAGCGCGGAGTAATCGGCTTGCGTGTAGAAGCCGCCGGGGCCGCCGTCGACTTCGGTGCTGCCGCCGACGGTCGTGAGGTTCGGCCACGAATTGATCGCGATGCGAAACCCTTGGTCGTCCGAGAGATGCAGGTGGAGCGTGTTGATCTTGTAGAACGACGCGACGTCGATGAACTTTTCGACGTCCGGGACGCCGAAGAAATGGCGCGCTACGTCGAGCATCACGCCGCGCCAGGAAAACCGCGGAAAATCGCGGATTGTGCCGGCGGCGATCGCCCACGGTCCGGCTTGCTCGGTCGTGCTCTCGATCGACGCAGGCAACAGTTGGCGCACGGTTTGGATGCCGCGGAACACGCCGGCAGGTTGTGGCGCCGACACGCGCACGAGTTTCGGATCGATCGCGAGCGCGTAGCCTTCGGCGTTCAACGTCGAATCGGCGTTCGTGGTCGTGAGGTAAATATTTCCCGAGCATGGCGCGGCAGTCGTTGCGGCGACGGGCAGCGCGTAGCCAGTCGCGGGCTTCAATTTGTCGGCTAGGTATTGACCGATTGCGAGCATCTCGGGTGTGTTCGGTTCGACGTAAATGCCGGTCGATGCCGCGAGCGCGAACGCGCCGCTCGCGAGCGTGCTCATCACCGGCAGCGGCACGACATTGCCGAGCCCGGACGTTGGCGCGGTCGCGCCGGGATCGGTGAACGGCGCGCAAACGATCGGCGCGACTCCGCCCGTGCCGGTGGAGCTGCCAGCGCTGCCGCCCGTGCCTGCAATCGACGCCGAGCCACCGCCCGCGGACGAGCCGCCTTGAGCACTAGTTCCGGCGCTGCCGCCGGTCGTGACCGGCGTGCCTCGGCCGTCCCCGCTGGCGGGGGAGCTGCAGGCGAAGAGCGCCAGGATCAAAGGCGAAATCAGCGGAAAGCGTGGGTGCACGCATTCAGTGTACTGGTCGAGAACCGAGTGACGCTTGTTCAATTCAGTGCAAACGGGGACACGATTTCGAACACCAGTGCGACGTCCGAGGACGCGATCGCGCAGCTATTTTGATGAGGCTGGGGAATTGCAATGTGACATGAGTCGCGTCGCGCAGTGCGTGGGCGTCGCGCGCAAGCCGGGAGCCGTTCGCGGATTCGAAAACAAAGTTGCACATGCAACTAAGAATCGAGAATGCGAACGGACCCTGGGCAACTCGCAACTCGCAACCCGCGTCGTGAAGCACTGGCGCATGCGCCGAGATCGCAAGGCGACCCCAAACCCAAAAAGCATGAACGCGCGCGTTACTTCATGCAGCCGATCTTTTGACTGCTGACGCGGATGTCGTCGATCCACATGTCGCTGAGCGTAGGAATTGGGTGATATTCGGTGACGCCGAAGGTGACTTTGTCGAACGTGGGCGGGAGATGATTCGGGTTGGTCGTGCCGCCCGCTTTCGCGGAGTCACTCGCGATGTCTTTGAGCTCGACGTCATTGAGCCACACTTGGCGTTTTTCGGTCGTCAGATCCGAGCCATCTTCGAAGAGTTCGATGCAGAGCCAAGTGTTCGGCACGATGCGCGTGTTCGACCATGGCCCGAATTCGTATTTGGGATCGCCGAAGAAGATCGAGTAACCGAGGTATTGCTGATCCGAGCCGATCATGCCCATGCCGAGGGTGGTCGTGCCTTTGTCGTTGTTGCCGCCGCCCATCATGAAGCCGGTGTGAAAATCCATGTTCGTCGCTTTGGGGATGTCCGGCGCGAAGTAGGCCCACATGCGCGAATAGAATTTGTTGGGCGTCGCCGGGAAGGTGACGCCTTCGGCGATGGTGACGGTGTTTTGCATGCCCGCGACGAATTTGAGATGCACCGCATATTGTCCGCTGTGCGCGTGCCCAGTTTCGACGGCGATCGACGTCATGTTGGACGTGCTTTGCTTCCACTTGTTCGGATCGATGGTCCCGCTCTCGAAGTCTTCGCATAGCTCGCTGCCCGCCATAACGCATGCAGTGGCTCCGCCCGCACCACTCGCGCCTGCGCTGCCACTTGCGCCGCTCGCGCCTGCGCCTGCACTCGCAGTGCCGCCTGCACCTGCGCCGATACTTCCACTCGTGCCGCCGTTCGCCACGCCGCCGTTCGCGATGCTGCCTGCCGTGCCCGCGCCGCTGCTTGCACTGCCACCGCTGCTCAGGCTGCCACCCGTTGCGTTCGCGCCGGCCTGTGCGCTGCCGCCTGGTGACGTCCCAGCCGTCGAATTGCCGTTCGAGTTCGAACTCGAATCGCTCGAACACGCCGGCGTCAGCGCGAAGCTGAACGCAAACGCGAGCGCAAACGCGGCGCCGAGCGCGCAGCGCGACGCAATCGGCGAGCGGCCCGCGGTTCTGAGGTTCTGGGTCTTGGTGCGAAGCTTTGGAAATTGCACGGGGTTATGCACTAGTGGGTCGAACGTCCCCGGCCGATCACTTCTTCTCGCTTCAGAGCGATGGCGACGCGCGCCATTGAGCCCTAGAACGCGCTGTGCGGCGCTTCACGGCGCGCCGCAAACCCGAGGAGTTTTCAATGAGTGTGCTCGCGATGTTGAAGGGCAAAGGCCCGAGCGGCTTCGGCTACGGCTCGACCGCAGAAGTCGTGACGCAAGGCATCTCGCTCAAAGGTCGCAATTTCTTGGTCACCGGTGGCACGTCGGGGCTCGGCTTGGAAACGGTGCGCGTGCTGGCGCAACGCGGTGGTCGCGTGTTCGCGACCGGGCGCAGCAAAGAAAAAGCGCGAGCTGCGACCGAGCGCGTGCCCGGCGCGGTCGTGCCGCTCGCCTGCGAACTCGCTGATCCGAAGTCGGTGCGCGCGTGCATCGCGGAGCTCAAACAGACGGGCTTCAAACTCGACGCGATCATCGCCAATGCGGGCGTCATGGCACTACCGAAGCTCGAGCAAGCGTTCGGCTACGAGCTTCAGTTCTTCACCAACCACATTGGTCACTTTTTGCTGGTCACGGGTTTGCTGGATCAACTAACGGACAATGGTCGCGTCGTGATGCTCAGCAGCGATGCGCACAAGCGCGCGCCGAAAGCGGGCATCGAGTTCGACAATCTTTCCGGCGAAAAGCACTACACGCCGTGGACCGCGTACGGCCAATCGAAACTCGCCAATTTGCTCTTCGCCAAAGAGCTCGCGAAGAAGCTCCATGGCACGCAAAAGACCGCGAATGCCGTGCATCCCGGCGTGATCAAAACCAACTTGCCGCGCCACATGCCGGGCTTCGCCCAACTCGCAATGGGCATCGCCGAACCGCTGGTGCTGAAAAACGAAGCCGAAGGAGCCGCCACGCAAATCTATGTCGCGACTCGCCCCGAGCTCGACGGCGTGAGTGGCGAATACTTCGCCGATTGCAACATCGGCAAATCGAGCCGAATATCCTACGATTCGGCGCTCGCCGCGCGGCTCTGGGAAGAGTCGCAGAAAATCGTCGCAACGCTTTGAGGGATATTGAGATGCAAACTCGTTCGGTTTTTTTCTTGGGTTGCCTTGCGCTTCAAATCGCGGCGTGCGCTACGCCCGCACCCGCGCCGAGCTCGCCTGCACCGAGCGCACCCGCGGCGCCCAAGCCCGAGCCCGCGCCGACGCCAGCGGCAGACGCCGGCCCTGCACCGGAGACCGTCGCATCCGCGCCGCCCGCGGCGACCCCGGCACCCACCGCAGAAACCAAGACCGAGCCGGACCCAGTGCAAAAACCGTCGCGCCCGCCGATCGAAATCATCACCAGCCCGGATACGGCATTTTTGATCAACTATCCGGAATCGGCACCGCTCGAAGTCGCGCGCAAAACCTGCAGCGACAAAGGCGGCAGCGACGACGAAGCCATCGCAACCTGCATGAACGACGCGCGCGCTGCGTTCAAACCGGATGTGCTGCGCTTCAAGAAAAACGGCAAAACCTGGGATTTCGTGATCTACAAACGCGACGGCAGCCGGCTCGACGAAATCTATTCCGCGCGCGTCGACTTGAGCGAAG
>DASYCL010000799.1:0-2304 GCA_036500245.1 Polyangiaceae bacterium
GACATCGTCACGGATCCAGATGGTTGGTTGATCGGCGGGCACAGCTCGGGCGGCACCGCGGCGTTCATGGCTAGCTGGTATCGGCCAGACAAATTCCATAAACTGCTCACGTTCGACGCAAGCTTCCCGAATACACAACCGAACAATGGCGTCGCGCTGCTGGACGCGATCAACCAAGCAGACCTAAAGCCGCTCCGCACTTACTTGATGAGCGGCCCGAACGATCTCGGCGGTTGGTACGATGCAAATACGAAGGCGGCGAGCGAGCTCGCGGCCAAGGGTTATCACTACGTGTATCGCGTCGAAACGAGCACGCACTATCCGCCGCTCGCGGCCGTCACGGATTATCCGAACGCGCTCAGGTGGATGTGGCGCGGTTACAAGCTCTGAAGATCACCGCGAAATTCCGCGGAAAATCCAAAAAATCGTGAAATGTTTGGCCGCCCTGCGCGGCCGTGGAACGGTTCTCGGCCCCGATGCCCGTTGAGTTTGCGCTCAGAGCGCGGATCCATCTGCGCGAAGGCTTCGAAAAGCCTCGTCGCTCGCGCTTTCGCTTGCCGAAGTTCACACTGCCGGTGCTGGCGTATTGGGGCGTCGCGGCTGCAATTACATATCAACTTTTGCATTGGCACGATCATCCCGAAGTGTCATCAGAGGCACGCCTCGCGGCGTTCGTTCCGAGCGAGCCTGCGCGCTCGTGGAAGCAAACACCAGTCACTGCGCCGACCTTCGAAGCCGTGCCGGCACCCGCAGTGCGCGCTCAGCCGCCGGAAGAACCCGCGCTTCCGCCGAGCGAGGAAGAGCCCGTTGCGGACGCGCCCGCGAGTTCGGAGCAGTCGCTGGGCGCGGACTCACGACTTGCTTCAAATGATGTCGCTGATTCGAGAGCGCTTCGCCGTGAGCGCCAGCCGAACGACGCGCTGTTCGGTGTCGCGCCCGAGCGCCGTACACGCCGCAGAAAATTGGGACTTCACGACTTCCACGAAGCTCGGTCGAATGACGTTGAAGCGCCGCCGCAGCGCTCGGTGAGCCACGAAAGCATTCCAGCGCCGGACTTGTTCTCGCTCTCGCCGCTCGCGCCGAACGCGCCGAGCCACGACGCGGCGCCGCCGCTGCTCGGCGCGACTCCGCCGGATGCGCCGAGCGCGGTCGCGAATGCATTGCCGAGTTGTGAAGCGGCAGCCGCGAGCGCGAATCAAGAAGTGAATCTGGCCGAGCGCGACAACACGCCCGACCTCTCGCGCGAAGCGATTGCGCAGGTGCTCGACAACGGCGTGTGGATCGCGCGCTGCGACATTCCGCTGAACACGTCGGTGGATTTGTGCGTGGCGATTCAGCGCGGGAAAGTGATCGGCGTGAGCGTGAGCGCGCGGCCGGCGAGCGCGGCGATCAACGCGTGCGTGAAGCGGCGCGCTGCGGGGCTTTCATTTCCGTTCAGCGCTCGCGTGGACGTCGCCCATACGCATTTTTGAGCCGCGAATCTCGCTGCGAAAGGCGAGTTAGGCCGAAGCGCGGCCCGCGCGTTCGAGGCGGATGCGCTCCATGATTTCGGTCGGGTCGATGCCGACGTCGGTCACTTCGGGGTTCATGCCTTCGAGCATGCGCTCGATCACGGCGAGGTGCGCTTCGGAGCGGAGCGAGCTGAGATCGGGTTTCGCGATGGCTGGACGCGCGTAACGATCGGCGAAGCGCGCGATGCGGCGGTTCGCGGTGGCGAGCGTTTCGCGGCTGACCGCGCCGCTTTCGACCGCGCGGATGATCGCGTCGATCGCGCGATGCGCGATGTCCGCGGTGTGACAGCACAAGAAATGATCCACGCCGGCATTGATGCCCCGCACCACGGTTTCTTCGATGCCGTAGTGATCGGCGATCGCGCGCATCTCGATGTCGTCGGTGACGATCAGGCCGTCGTAGCCCATTTTTCCGCGCAAAATGCCGGTCAAAACCGGCTTGCTCATCGTGGCGGGGTAGACGGAGTCGAGCGGTTCGAAGATCACGTGCGCGGTCATCATCGAGGGGATGCCGGCTTTGGCGGCGGCCGCGAACGGCTTGAGCTCGATTTGCTCCAAGCGTTCGAGCGAGTGCGGCAAACGCGGCAGCTCGAGGTGCGAATCTTGGCTCGTGTCGCCGTGGCCGGGGAAGTGCTTGCCGCAGGCGGCGACGCCAGCGCTCTCGAGCCCTTGCGCGAGCGCGACGCCGAGCTCGCTCACGAGCTCCGGCGTGCGGCCGAACGAGCGCGCGGCGATGATCGGATTGTCGGGATTGGTGTCGACGTCGAGCACTGGCGCGTAGTTCATGTCGAAG
>DASYCL010000800.1:0-3143 GCA_036500245.1 Polyangiaceae bacterium
TCGTCGACGACGGAAGCACCGACGACACGGTAGCGGTCGCCAAGGCCCACGGGGTGCACCACGTCGTCGGCTTTCGCACGAACCAAGGCTTGGCGCGCGCCTTCATGCTCGGAATACTGTCTTGCCTCGAACGCGGCGCAGACATCATCGTCAATACGGACGCGGACAACCAATATTGCGGCGCGGACATCGAAAAGCTCGTGCGCCCGATCTTGGAGCGCAACGCGGACTTCGTGATCGGCGCGCGACCGATCGCAGAAATTGGGCATTTCTCGCCGATAAAGAAGCTGCTGCAACGCCTCGGCAGCTCCGTCGTGCGGCTCGTGAGCGGCACCGACGTGGCCGACGCGCCGAGCGGCTTTCGCGCCATCACGCGCGAGGTCGCGCTCGTGTTGAACGTGTTCAGCGCCTACACCTACACGCTCGAGACGATCATCCAAGCCGGTCAGAAGAACATGACCATCGTCTCGGTGCCGATTCGCGTGAACGGCTATTTGCGACCGTCGCGACTGCTCCGCAGCATCTCGAGTTACGTCAAGCGCTCGGTCATCACGATGTTTCGTATCTTCATCGTGTACAAGCCGCTCCGTTTCTTCGTCGCGATGAGCCTAGCGCCGTTTGCGCTCGGCGGCGCGATCGGCGCGCGATTCTTGCTCTACTACGTTGGCGGGCGCGGCGGCGGCCACATCCAGTCGTTGATCTTGGCGGCGGTGCTGCTGATCGTCGGCTTTCTCACGTTCTTGCTCGCAATCCTCGCCGATCTGTTGAGTGTGAATCGACGGCTGCTCGAAGATTTGCAGCAAGCCGAGCGCGCGCGCCGCTTTCTACCGAAAACGCGCGCGAGCCACTGAGCGCACAGCGCTGGGATTGGAGTTTTTTCGATGTCGGTTTTCGGGAGTTACTCGCGCTACTACGACCTCTTGTACAAAGACAAAGAGTACGCGCGCGAGGTCGAATACATCCACGAGCTGATCCAACGCGATCACCCGCGCGCGAAATCGATCCTGGATTTGGGCTGCGGCACCGGCAAGCACGCATTCTTGCTCGCCGAACGCGGCTACCGCGTTGCGGGTGTGGATTTGTCGGAGCAAATGCTCTCCGAAGCCAGGGCACGGCTCGCCGGCGCAAACGCCGAACAAGCGGCGCGTTGGGCGGCTTCGGGCGCCGCACCGGAGTTCAGGCAAGGTGACGTTAGGTCGGTGCGTATCGGCACCCGGTTCGACGTAGTCGTGTCGCTCTTTCACGTCATGAGCTATCAAACCGCGAACGCCGATTTGAAGGCCGCGCTCGCCACCGCCCGCGAACACCTGGCTCCCAATGGGCTCTTCATCTTCGATTGTTGGTACGGCCCGGCGGTGCTCACCGAACGTCCCGAAGTCCGCATTCGGCGCCTGGAAGACGAGCACATTTCGGTGACGCGACTCGCCGAACCGGTGCTCCACCCGACACAAAACCTGGTCGACGTGAACTATCACGTGTTCGTGAAGGACAAGCAGAGCGGCGCGCTCGACGAGCTGCGTGAAACGCACACGATGCGCTATTTGTTCTCGCCCGAAGTCGAGCTCTTGCTCGAAGCGGCCGGACTCCGCCTCACGAGATCGGAAGAATTCATGAGCTCGGCCAAGCTCGGCTTCAAGAGCTGGAGCGCGGTGTTCGTTGCGTCGAGCACGGAATGACGACCAAGGTTTGCTACATCGCCGGCCGCGAAGGCAGCTACTCACGTACACACAACGTGCAGCTCGCGCTCGAACGCGCGGGGCTTGAAGTCGTCACTTGCTTTCCCGCGAACAAGGCGATGAGCAATTACCCGAAGCTGATCGGCGAATTTCTCGCGCGAAAACGCGGCTGCGATCTGGTCGTGGTTGGATTTTACGGCCAGCTCTTGCTGCCGATCGTGCGCTTGTTCACGCGTCGGCCGATCCTATTCGACGTCTACGTCTCCACTTTCGGCACGATGGTGGACGATCGCGGGAAAGCGCGCGCTTCGAGTCTGAAAGCCAAACTCTATTGGTTCGCGGATCACCTAGCGATGCGCTGGGCGGATCACATCATCTTGGAGTCCAACGATCACATTCGCCGTTACTCCGAGACGTACCGTGTTCCGGCCGACAAGTTCACGCGAATGTTCTTGCCGAGCGACGAGTCGATCATGGTCCGTCGCGAGCCGACCGAGCGGAGCTCGCGTTTTCTCGTGCATTTTCACGGCGAATACGCGCCGTTTCACGGCGTGGACGTGATCATCCGCGCGGCCAAAGCGCTCGAGCACGAAGAGATCGAGTTTCAGATCGTCGGCAAGGGCATCACTTATGCGCGCGATCGCCGGTTGGCTGAGGAGCTCGGCGTGCAGAACGTCCGTTTCCTGGATCCGGTGCCGTACGCGAAACTCGCCGAGCTGATGTCACGCGCCGACGTGTGCCTCGGTTTTTTCGGTGACAATCCGCGCGGCGAGCGCGTGTTCACCAACAAAGTAGTGGAGGCGCTTGCCCTAGGCCAACCGCTCATCACGCGCCGCAACGCGGCGGTGCAAGAGCTGCTCTGCGACGGAGAATCCGCTCTGCTGATCGAGCCCGGAAGCAGCGATGCTCTGGCACGAGCCATTCTGCGCCTGAAAAATCAACCCGAGTTGCGCGAGCGGCTCGGCAAAAACGCGCGCCGTCTATTCGAAGAGCACTGCACGCAGGCGGTTTTCGCAGGCGCGCTCGCGCGCACGATCGAGGGAATGCTGGCCCATGCAAAATCAGATTGACTACGCTTCGCTGAAAAACAAAAAAATCCTGATCACCGGCGGCCTCGGCTTCATCGGCAGCAGTATCGCGCACGCTTGCGTGCGGCACGGTGCAAAGGTCACGCTCGTGGACGCATGCATCGAGCCATACGGCTGGAATGTCGCCAATATCGAGGGCATCGCGAACGACGTCGAAGTGATTCGCGGGGACGTCCGCGATCGCGAGCTGATGAAACGACTCGTACCGTCGCGAGACGTCGTCTTCCACATGGCCGCTCAAGTCGGCCGCGAGATTTCGATGGAGAGCCCGGAGCTCGACGTCGACATCAACTGCAACGGCACGATCAACGTGCTCGAGGCGAACCGCGGCGGCTCCGCCAGGATCATCTTTGCGGCATCGCGCGGGCAAATCGGAGAA
>DASYCL010000801.1:0-5498 GCA_036500245.1 Polyangiaceae bacterium
CGTGCCGCTGTGCACTTGGTGGGACGGCGTCGTCTCGTGCTTGCGCGCGTACCAGCCCGAGGAGCTCGAGCGCCTCGTGTCTTCGCTCCCGGATAACGACTATAAGTGGGAAATTGGGCGCCTTCCGCTGCAAAGCGCGCCAACGAGTTTGATTTATTTGATTGGCTATCCCGGAGCGAGCGCGCGGGACTGCGCGGCTCAGTGACCCACGTCACGGCCGAGCGCGTGCTCGAGCGCGACGCGCGCGACGCGCTCGTCCACGTGTGAGTTCACGACTTCGAGCCGCGAGCGCGTGAGATCGGTTTCGGCGTCGGTCACGTCCACGACGGTCGCTTTTCCGGCGCGATAGAGCTCGCGTCGAACGCGGTAATTTTCCTCGGCTGCGGCGAGGCCCTCACGCGCCGACGCGAGCGACACCGTGGCTTCGGTGAGGGCATTCATGGCTTGATTCACTTCGAGTCGAAGTGCATTTTTGAGCGAAGCGCGTTTGGCGGCGACTTCGTCGGCGTGGGCCTCGGCGACGTGGGCGTTGGCTTGGGCGCCGAAGATGTCCGTTGGAGTCCAAGACAAGACGATGTTCGCGTCCCACGTATCGTGCCAAACCGAAGCCGGAGGAAAATAACGCGGGTTCGGGTTCGCGTAGATGAAGTCGCCAGAGGCGTTGAGACGCGGGTAGCTCGCGGCACGCGCAACCTTGGCTTGCTCGCGTAACGAGGCTTCACTCTCCCCGAGTTGCCTCATTTCGACGCGATGGACGAGCGCTTCACCGTAGCCGGCTTCGGGGCTCGGCGGGACGTTGTAGGTCGGTGGCTCGAGCAGGATATTCTCGCCGATGTCGTAGTTCACCTCAGGCTTGTCGCCCATTGCAACGCGCAGCTGCTCCGTCGCGTCTGCGATTTGATTGTTGTAGTGCGCTACAGTGAGCTCAGCGCTCTTTACTTGGCTCTGTGCGCGCAAGAGATCTGCACGCGAAACCAAGCCGGCATCGTAAGAATTTTTCGCGTCTTGTGCGTGGCCGCGCGCGGCCTCGAGTGCTTGCTCGGCGACGTAGCCCGCACCCTGCGCACGAATCCATTGGTAGTAGTCGACGCGAGCGTCACGCGCGACGCTTAGGCGCGTGGCTTTTTCATCGAGCTGAGCTGCGGTTTTGCTGTGATTCGAGGCGGACATTGCGCTCGACAGGCGCAGCACGTAGTCGGAAATCGGGATGCTAAGCGTGGCTTGCAGGTTGTAGTTGTTGGGGATGACGGGGGAGATGGAGTCGCCCGAAACGGTAATCATCCCGAACGGGATGTTGGGTTGGTGGAACTTGTTCAAGTACGTGTAGCGCGCTTGCAGATCTAACTTTGGAATGAACCCCGCGCCAGTCGCGTCTATTTGTGCATCCGCAACCGCGAGGCTACTTCGCTTCGACGCGATGTCCGCGCTACTCGAGACCGCGCGCTGCGCGGCTTGATCCGCCGTCAATCCGCCACCGCGTTGCATCGAAGCAAGCTTGGCTTCGAGGCTCTCGGTCACTTTGCTCACTGGCGCGTCCGGGCCTGCTGCGCCAGGCGGTGCGGGCGGCGGGGCGAGCGTGGTCGGGATTGGGCGCGGAGTGGTGGCGGGTGCGGGAGCAGCGGGTGCCGGCGCAGGCGCGGTTTGCGCCGCTGCGAATGAGGAAGCGAGCAGCAATGCAAGAGGAGCAGCGAAGGTGAGCGAACGACGGAACATGACCAAACTCCTTAAAGGACGATGACAGCGAGGAGCTCGCGAAACTTGTTTTGGAGGGTGGGTATGGGGCTCGTGGGGCGAGTGTCGAGATCGGCCGGGTTCTTCTACACGGTTTTTGACAAAACTTGCCCCTCGCTCCGGGGCGACGCGGGGGACGTCACTTTCGGCCGGATGCTGCTCGCGCTGAAGCGGTGGCGGACGCCTCGCCTGGTCCGTGCTCTTTGCCCGCTTTTTCTTGGTCGATCCGCTGCAGGCAGGCGATCAAATCCGGGGTTCCGGCTCCGGTAATCACCATCCAGCGCAGCTCTCGTAAGCGTTTTCGCAGATCTGGTTTTTGGGTTTCGCGCACCAATTGGCGCGCAAATCGGTCGTAGCCGCCGGCGATGAAGGCCGCGGCGACCTCAACGTCCAAGTCCGGCCGGTACAGCCCGGCGGCGATGCCCTGTCGCAGGAGCGCTTCGGTCTCGCGCTGCGCATACGAAGCAAAGTGCTCGATCAGATGCTGATAGTCGGCCGAGCGACCACCCTCGAGGGTGATGCGCATCAACGCGCGATTCTTCCAAATGAACTCGAACATCTCGAGATCGCGCTCGAGCCACAAATCGACGGCGCGTTCGAAACCTTGGTCGAAACGCGGCAGGCCATCACCAATGCGCGACTGCAGATGACCGAGCACGTCCGAGAGCAACTCCTTGAACGCGTCGCCCTTGCTGTCGAAGTGAAGGTAGAAAGCGCCCTTCGACAGACCGGCTTGGGTCGTGATGTCTTCGACCTTGGCGCGGTCCAAGCCCTTCTCGGAAAAAACGCGCTCGGCCGCCTCGAGGAGACGACTTTTCGCGTGCGGATCGCTGGGCCTGGGCATCGTGACTTTCAGGTCAATGACTTGTGGGTCAGTGACTTCGCGGTCAACATTGCTCTCGAGTCAAGATCGTCAAGCGCGGGCGGCGCAAAATTCGTCGCAAATCCGGCTCAAATTGAGGCACTCGGGCCGAGCGTGAAATTAACGCGTGAAGACTTGGAGCTCAGCAAAGAAGCCGCCCATGTCGACCGCGTCGTGACGGGTGACTCGAAAACCGACGCGCTGCGCGACTGCTGCGGTCCGGTCGGCGAGGGGTGAAAGCCAAACCATGCGCCCGTTCGGCGCGAGCGTGGTTGCCGCGTGCTCGACGAATCGGTCGAGCAGCGCGCCGACACTGCCGTCGCGAGCGACGCGACGCCCCATTGGGGGATTGGTGATGAGAAGTGAGAGGCCGGCGATGTGCGTTGCGAGCGCGTCGCGTTGAATCAAGTGGATGCGCTCGGCTCCGGCGCGCGCGGCGTTTTCGCGCGCCGCGCTGAGCGCGTTCGGATCGAGATCGGTGCCGTGAAGTTCGCGGTACGCGCCCAGCTTGGCCCGCTCGATCAGCTCGAGCCCGCTGCCGACGAACGGATCCCAAACCACGTCGTTGTCGCGCACGCCGGAGGCGCGTGCGAGCGCCGCGGCGAGCGTTGGGTGCGACGCCGCGCGCACGTCCTTGGCGCGATAGGCGAAGCGCGGATCGCTGAACCGACGCGGCTTGAACATAAGCGTCGAGCGCCGTTCATCGACGCTGACTTCCCAGGTGGAGTCCTGCGGATCGTTGTGGAGCCAGTCGAGACGCTCGTGGATCGCGCTAGCGACCGCCCAAACTTTTTCGCGACGATGTCCGCCGTCGGCGAATGCCAGGCGAAAGCGCGGGCGACCGCTGGTCCAGGCGCCGACCGCGCGTTCGATTTCGGCTCGTGCAAGCGTTTCGACGATGCGCGCGTCGAGCGAATCCGCTGCCTGCCCGCTGAGCGGCCATTCGAGCCCGAAGTCGAGCGCGGTGCGCAGCGTGAGTAGCTCGGCGAAGGTGCCGCGATGGCTGAGCCGCACGCAATCTGGCGCTATCGTCGTGGCCGCGCCGAGCGCGCGCGCTTCTTCCAACAAGACCCAAGCCAAACCGGAGCGGCACTGAAGTAGCAGTGATTGGGGTTCACGGAGCGCACTCTCGAGCGCAATTTCCGAAGTCTCCGTGCGTGTTCGGTCGCGCTCGATCATCAAGCGCGCGCGTTCGGCAATGCGCGCTAGCTCCGCGTCGTCACTTTTTAGATCGCCGAGCACGGCGAGCGCAGGCTCGCCGCCGCATTTGCCGAGCGCTTCGGCTAACGCACGTTTTTCGAGCGGACTCGCTTTGGCCCAGCGCGCGAGCAGCCGCGCTTCGAGCTCCGGTTCGCTGAGCTTGGCGAGCGCATTGCTCGCGATTCGGCGCACGCGCTCGTCCGCGTCGTCGAGTGCGCTCGACACGGCGGCGCGAAATTCGGCTGAATCTTGCTCGACGGAGATCCGCCCGAGCACGGCGATCAAGCGCGCTCGTTCACGCGCGTCGGCTTCTGCGAGCCGCGTGAGCGCGAAGCGACCCGCGGTTTCACCGGCGCGAGCGAGCACGCGTTCGAGCTTTCGCGCTGCGTCTCGCTCGGCCGCCGCGAGCGAATCGAACAGCACTTCTAGATGGCGTGCGCCCGGCGTGAAACCGGGATCGTCGAGCCACGCGGCGACTTCTGCCGGCAGAGTGCTTGCGGAGGGCACCGCCGTGACTTACACCCGAGCCCGCGGCGCGCACCATGAAAGATTTCGAACCGGTCCCGGCTTGGCAAGTGCTCAGCGACAGCGCGATCATCGAGCAGCGCTGGCTCGAGGTGCGTGAGCAACGCGTTCGCTTGGCGAATGGCCACGAAATCGAGCGTTTTCACCTAGTGAAAGGCCCGAGCTGGGCTGCCGTCTTGTGTTTGGTGGAGGAGCGAGACGTGGTGTTCGTGCGCCAATATCGGCACGGGCTCGGCGCGGCGAGCTTGGAGCTTCCCGCCGGCGTGCTCGACGGAGCGGAGGAGCCCATCGCCGCTGCGCGTCGCGAGCTGCGCGAAGAAACGGGCTTCGAAGCTGCGCACTTCGAAGCCTTGCTCGAACTCGCGCCGGAGCCGTCGCGGAACACGGCGCGAGCGCATTTCTTTTTCGCTCGCGGTGGCGCGCGCGTCGCGGGGCAAGCTCTCGATCACAGTGAAGAGCTCGAAGTCGTGCTCGTGCCAAAGCACGAAGTGTTCGACTTGATCGCGAACGGCACGATCGTGCATGCGGCTCACGTGGCCGCGATTTTATTCGCCGAGCGGCGCGGTTTGCTTCGCTGAGCTCGAGAGCACACTGGCCAGCTCGCCGGGTAGCGCGGCGCTGAGTTCGATTGCCCCCGCGGCGAACGCGAGTCGCAGCGTGGCGCAGTGCAGGAAGCTGCGGTCGAGCCCGTGCCGGTGCTCGAAGAACGCGTTCGACGCCGCGTCGCAGGCGCGCGCATCTCCGAGGATCGGATGGCCAATCGCAGCCAAGTGTCGGCGAATTTGCTCTGCGCTCGCCGCGCCCGGATCGAGCTCGAGCAAGCTGTGTCCGCCGTGCACGCTTTGGCGTTGATAGCTCGTGCAAACCGGTTCGGCGCGTCGCTTGGCCCCGAGCGGACGACGAATGCGGCCTTTTTTGTGGGTGATGCCGCGAGCGAGCGCGACGAAGGTTTGTCCGCTCGCGAGCGCTGCGCGTAGATCGGGCAGCGCATCTTTAGTGCGCGCGAACAGCGTGAGGCCGCTCGCGTCGCGGTCGAGTCGAAACAGGGGCTCGGCAGTTTGCGCATGCGGAAGCTCGCGCACGCGTGCGAGCAAATGCTCCGGTTCGTCGTAGCCCGAGCGATTGACGGCGATCACGAGTTCATCTTGGTACACGATGTGGAGCTCGGGTGCGCTGCGAT
>DASYCL010000802.1:0-5641 GCA_036500245.1 Polyangiaceae bacterium
TCGGCTTCGAGTTTTTCGGGCTTCGCGTAATCCGCGAGCAAGTGCGCCAAGTAGTATTCCGCAGCTTCGGTCGCCGCGAATTCTTGGCGCTTCACTACCTCGTCGACCAAGTGCTGAAAGAAAGAAGCGAGGTCGCTCGACAAATCGATCTCGTGTTCCGACTCGCGCATGTCCACGCTCATGAAAAGCTCCTTCCATGCTGTTGCGGAGCGGCTCGGGCCTGCCTTCGAGCGACACCGGCGCACTGCGCGCCGCGCATCGGACTAACTTCGAAGGCTTCCGGGGAAAGCCGCACTCCTTCTAAGCCTACGGGGTGAGGCGTTTCCGCGCGAAGCCTCAATCTGCACGCTTGTACAGGTCGAGCTCTTTTCCTCAGCACTCTCGTCACACCGCTGCCAACTCGGACTCCAAGCGCCGCGCAGGAGCACCCCCCCAAAAATCAAAATTCGTCGGCGCGTTCGCAATCGCTGCGTCGGGTCCTTGACAGTGCGCCGGAGGTGGCTACCTTCGGGCGCGTTGTTAGCACTCGCACTGCTTGAGTGCTAACCCGAAACCACCGTGAATTCAGAGGGTTACCGAGCTTAGCCGCAAGAACGAGGCTGATTTTTGGGGTGCTCCTGCGCTTCCGAGAGCAGCTCTGAACGCGCCCGAGCTCGGCACCTGACGGTTCACCCAAACACCCAATTGAGGGATCCCACATGGCGACGAAAATCCGACCTCTGCAGGACCGCGTGATCGTCAAGCGCGTCAAAGAAGAAGAGAAGACCAAGGGCGGCATCATCATTCCGGACTCGGCCAAAGAGAAGCCGATCGAAGGTGAAGTGCTCGCGGTCGGCAACGGCAAGGTGCTCGAGGACGGCAAAGTCCGCGCGCTCGACATCAAGCCGGGCGACCGCGTCTTGTTCGGCAAGTACTCGGGCACCGAGGTCAAGCTGGACGGCGAAGAGGCCCTGATTCTGCGCGAGGACGACATCCTCGGTGTCATCGAAAAGTGATCTGAAGGAGTACGAAAATGGCTGCCAAGGAAATCGTTTATCAAGAAGCTGCTCGTAACCTCATCCTCAACGGCGTGAACGCGCTCGCGGATGCCGTCAAAGTGACGCTCGGCCCGCGCGGCCGCAATGTCGTGATCGAGAAGAGCTTCGGCTCGCCGACGATCACCAAAGACGGCGTGACCGTCGCGAAAGAGATCGAGCTCGAGAACAAGTTCGAGAACATGGGCGCGCAAATGGTGCGCGAAGTGGCCTCGAAGACCAGTGACATCGCGGGCGACGGCACCACCACCGCCACCGTGCTGGCGCAAGCCATCTTCCGCGAAGGTTCGAAGCTCGTCGCCGCGGGCCACAGTCCGATGGAGATCAAGCGCGGCATCGACAAGTCCGTCGAAGCCATCGTCGAGCAGCTGAAGAAGTCGGCCAAGTCGACCAAGGATCCGAACGAGATCGCACAGGTCGGCACGGTCAGCGCCAACGGCGACACCACCGTCGGCAAATTGCTCAGCGAAGCGATGGAGAAGGTCGGCAAAGAAGGCGTGATCACGGTCGAAGAGGCCAAGAGCGCGGAAACGTCGCTCGACGTCGTCGAAGGCATGCAGTTCGACCGCGGCTACCTCTCGCCGTACTTCGTGACCGATCCGGAGCGCATGGAAGCGTCGCTCGAAGACGCCTACATTTTGCTCAGCGAGAAGAAGATCTCGAACATGAAAGATCTTCTGCCGGTGCTCGAAGCGATTGCTCGTCAACAGAAGCCGCTCTTGATCATCGCGGAAGACATCGAAGGCGAAGCGCTCGCGACCTTGGTCGTGAATAAACTCCGCGGCACGCTCAACTGCGCGGCCGTGAAGGCGCCGGGCTTCGGCGATCGCCGCAAGGAGATGCTGAAAGACATCGCGGTCCTCACGGGCGGCCAAGTGATCGCCGAAGAGCTCGGGCTCAAGCTCGAGAACGTGACGATCACCGATCTCGGTCAGGCCAAGCGCGTCAAGATCGACAAGGACAACACCACGATCGTCGATGGCGCCGGCAAGAAGGACAAGATCAAGGGCCGTCAGCAAGAGATCCGCAACCAGATCGAGAACACCACCAGCGACTACGATCGCGAGAAGCTCCAAGAGCGCCTCGCCAAGCTCGTCGGCGGCGTTGCGGTGATCAAGGTCGGCGCGGCCACCGAGGTCGAGATGAAAGAGAAGAAGGCGCGCGTCGAAGACGCCCTTCACGCGACCCGCGCGGCCGTCGAAGAAGGCATCGTCCCCGGCGGCGGTGTCGCGCTGATTCGCGCGCAGAGCGCGCTCGACGGCTTGAAGCTCTCTGAGGAGCAACAGGTCGGCGTGCGCATCATCCGCCGCGCGATCGAGGAACCGCTCCGCCAAATCGTGGCGAACGCGGGCGAAGAAGGCTCGATCGTCGTGCAGAAGGTGAAGGAAGGCAAAGGCAACTTCGGCTTCAACGCGGGCACCGGTCAGTACGGCGACCTCGTTGCGGACGGCGTGATCGATCCGGTCAAGGTCGTGCGCTCGGCGCTCCAAAACGCGGCCAGCGTTTCGGGCCTGATGCTCACCACCGAGGCGCTCGTCGCCGACAAGCCGAAGGACGACAAAGCTCCGGCTGGCGGCGGCGGTCACGCCCACGGCGGCATGGGCGGCGGCGACTTCTGATCGCTAACGTCGAGCAGATTGCTGCTTGAAGAAGGCGGACTCTTCGCGGAGTCCGCCTTTCTTTTTTTGTTAGTTTGGCGCTTTTGGCGGATCGGTGTTCGTGGGGCGCGAGTTCAAACAAGCGCGGAGCGCGGGTTCGAATGACGCGAGCGACGGCAGCAAGTGCGGTACGTCGAGCCGCGTGTTCAAGCGGGGCCAATTGATTTGACCTGTTTCGGTAAACGAGAGCCAGATCATGAGCGGCTGTCCGAGCAGATTCTCGAACGGCACGCCGCCACCCCAGCCATGGAACCACGCGCGCGAGTCCATGCTGTTGTTGCGATTGTCACCGAGCACGAACAGCTCGTTCGGCGCCACGGTCCACGTTCGCCCCGCGTCGACAAAATGCTCGTCGATGAAAATGAGGAAGCTCGCGTCGTCGACATATTCGAGCTCGAGCGTACCGCGACCTTCGTCGATGTATCCGCTCGAGGGCAGCGTCACGTTCTTGCCCACGGTGCAGTGCGGAAGGGGCCAATCGTTGATCACCGCCTCACCGCCGCGCACTTCGATCTTGTCGCCAGGGAGTGCGATCACGCGTTTGATGAAATCTTCTTGAGGTCGCTCGGGATATTTGAAAACAGCCAGATCACCGCGCTTGGGCGGGCCGTGACGGAACGCGCCCATATCCACGAACAGATGATCATTGCTCAACAAGGACGGCCGCATGCTGCCAGCCGTGATTTGAAACGCTTGTACGACGTTGACGCGCAACCAAAGCATCGCTGCGATGCCGCACATCTCCACGCCGAGCGTGAACGCGAGTACGAGCCAGCCGGACAGTCGCCGCAGCCTGCGTTCCGGCACCAGAAATATGTCGAACAAAGCGCCCAGGCGCACCAGGACGAGGAGCAGCATGGCCGGCGCCAAAAGCCCGAGCCCGGTGCGGCTCCGCACCACGACGACGCACAAGCCGACCGCGAGCACGATCGGCACGTAACCCCAGGCGAGCGCGCGGCGAATCGCACCCAAATAGACGTGGCCCACGCCGGGACCGAAGAAGAGCGTGAGCGCCATCGCGACGCGACGGCTCGGGATGGCGCGGGGCGACGAATCTTCGCCGTGCTCGAGTGGCTCGGTTGCGTTCGCCTCCACGGGACGGACGCTAGCTCAAAAGCCGCGCCGTGTGCCCTCCCCCTGAGGCCGCGGAGCGGGCGATTGGGGGGAGGCCGCCCGCGCGCAGCGCGGAGCGAGAGCACGGACGGGGTGGGGGCAACCCCTGCGAATGCGAGCTCCGTAAACGATCGCGCGGGGCTATGCGGTGAGGCCGGGTAGCGGTGCGTTCGAGTTCAAGAGCGGATCGCCGAAGCTCGTGACGTCTTCGTAGCCCATGTATTGGAAGCACGAGACGAGCATGTCGGCGAACGACGGTTTGTTGGCAAAATCGATGTACCGACCCATGTTGAAGTAACCGCCAGCACCACCGGCAAGGACGACGAGCGCATCGTTTTCGGAGTGCACGTCGCCTTGGCCGAGCTCGCTCCAATGCACGACGAGCGTGTTGTCCCACAGCGTTTGGCCCATGCCGTCCGGCGTGGCTTTGAGTAGATCGTGCAGTTTGACGCTTTCTTCCCACAGATGTTTGTGGATTTGGCGAATCTGCGCGAAGGCGTCGTCCGTGCTGATGTGCGAGATGTCGTGGTGACCTTCGGTCAGGCCGAGGTTCGTGTAGACGCGGTTGTTGGTGTTGCCGCCCCAGTTGAAGTTGATCGAGCGCGTGTGATCGCAGGCGAATGCCCAGGCGCTGATTTGGAAGAAGAGCTGACCGATTTGCACGTGGTTCGTGTCGTCGAAGAGCGCGGAACTGGTCAGCGGTGTGCCGAGCGACATCGGTGAGCAGGCGGCAGTCGTGTTGGTCGACTGCAACGCATGTTCGATGTCGCGGAGCGACTGTGTGTGCTGATCGAGTCGCGTTTGGTCGTCAGTGCCGAGTTTCGCGCGCAGTGAGGCAAGCTCGCCAATCGCATTGTCGAGCGCCGATTGCTTCATGGCCAGAGTCTTCGCCAACGCGGCAGCCACGGTCGGGTCCTTCGAGTCGCCGGCAAATAAGGTGGTGTACGCGTTGAACGGATCGGTTTCTGCGCTGATCGGATTTTGCATGCCGACCGGACCGCCATGAGAGCTCACGCTCCAAATGTCTTGCGACTTCGTGTTCACGCGAAAGACTAGATTGCGAAACTTCACGCTCGGATTGTCTTGAATCACGCGATCGCCAATCGCGTAGTCAGCGCTCGGTCCGAGCACGTAACCAACCGTCGCGCCGTTGCCGCCGCCGATCGGAAAAGCGCCGGTGCCGGCCTTCCACGGCGCGAGCGACGCGCCGCCTTGCTGATGGCCGTCCGCGCGCTCGCCCGCCATGAAGTTGTGATAGCGGCGATCGAGCCGATTCAGACACAAGATCTCGGTGCGATACGGTTCGAGCGGCGCGAGGAATTCGTCGAATTGGAAATTCGTTTCGTCTTGATTGGTGAATCGGCGCAATGTCTGATCGCCGTTCGGCTGAAATACGAACATGATTCGCCGCGGCGCGGTCGTGGTCGCCCCGCGAGCCTTGCGCGGCATCATCGCTTCCAGAAACGGCAGACCGATGCCCACGCCGGCCACGCCGCGCAGCAAGGTTCGCCGGCTGAGTCGTTTGATCATGGTGCCTCCGGGGTCAAAACCGGCCGATAAAGGAATGCGTCGGTCTGGGTGAGCGAGACGAGCAGCTCCGACAAGCTGTACGCGCTGCCTTTGAAGGACGCGAGCAGCTGTGCCATCGAGCACGCGTCCGGCGAATCCACGTCGCGCCCGTAGAAGAACTGGAAGGATTTGGTGACATAACAGCTTCGTACTTCTTCACTGCTTGCGAGCAGCTGTCCCAGATCGCTCGGGCTATTGATCGGGCCGTTTGCGTCGTCGGTGTGGTCGAGCTGGCTCGAGGTGTCGATCGGTTGCCCTTGTTCGTCC
>DASYCL010000803.1:0-5104 GCA_036500245.1 Polyangiaceae bacterium
CCGCCGTAGCCGCCGACGTTCTTGCCGTCTCCGAGATCGCACTGTTCGGGTCCGTTGCGGATGCCATCGCCGCAACGCGGGGCCGGCTGACAGTCGTAGCCGCAGACTTTGCCGTAGCCGCCGTTGGCGGGACCTTGGTCACAGGTTTCCTGCGCTGAGTCGAGGTGACCATCGCCGCAGAACGCCGCGAGCTGGCATTTGTTGGTGCAGCCGCCGTACGCGCCGGTGTTCTGCGTAGCACCGAGATCGCACTCTTCGCCGAACGCGAGATCTTGCACGCTATCGCCGCAGCGCGGCGGGATGATGCAGCCCGCGCCGCAGCCCGTGGTGCTACCGTACGGCGAAAGATTCACGCCGTCGTCGCACTGCTCGGCGCCATTTTTGAGACCGTCGCCGCAGAATTGGCGCGCGCTGCAAGTGGCATTGCAGGCGCCGTAAGCGCCGGTGTTTTTGGCCGTGCCGTCGTCGCAGACTTCGCCGCGCACGATCACGCCGTCTCCGCAGTCGGGCACGCATTGCGAGTGCGCGGGCATGAAGTTTTCGAGCGTGAGGTGGAAGTTCGATTGAGTCGTGTGACGCTCGGCGTGAAAAAACGCGATTTGATAGAGCCCGCCGGAGGTCAAGCCGAAGCGCGTATCCAGGCTGCCGATGGGTTTGTCCGGCGTGCAGGCCGCGAGCGTCGCGCCGCTTTGCCCGCTGCTGCCTTGCACCGAGCAGCTGCTGTCTTGATCGCCCAAAATCACGCGACCCCAAAGCGCGCCGTGAATGCCGCCGATGTCGACCGCAAGGCGATCGTTGATGAACGCCCACACGTCGTCGTCACCGCGGAAGGTGAGCTCTTCGCCGCCGCCGTATTGGAAAAAATAGTGAATCTCGGTGGTGAAACCGAAGTCGTGGCCGCTGGTTTCGTAGTCGCCGAAGCCGTTCGGGTTGCCGTCGAGTGGAAAGAAGGCCGAGCTGTCGAACGCGTAGATCACGCCGGTCGCGCCCTGTCGCGTGAGGCGAATGCTCGACGCGATCGTTTTGTTCACGCCGGGTGTGTCGCGATACCATTCCGCGTAGCTCGCAACGCTCGTGACATTGACCGGGTTCGCCTTGAGCAGTTGCGGCTTGCCGTCCACGTCGAGCGTGCCACAAGTGGCTTGGTTCGTGTTGCTGCAGACCGCGCCCGCGAGCCCGCTTTCGCCGCTATACGGATTGCGTTCGAAATCCGAATCGCCGCCCGTTTCGTCCGCGCCCATGAAGTCGCGATAGGTGTCGGCCAAATCGATGAACGGCGGAGTCGAGACCACGTCGTTGCAAGTGAAGCCGGGCTCGACGTTGCACGTCGAATCGCAGCCGTCGCCGTCGTTGTTGTTGCCGTCGTCGCAGCCCTCGCCGGTCGTGCGAATGCCGTCGCCGCAAGCGTAGTTGGCTGAGCCGTCGGTCTTGAACGTCGGTTCGTTCTGACAAACGCCGCTGCAGCCATCGCCGTAAATCGTATTGCCGTCGTCGCAGCCTTCGTCGGCTTCCTTCGCGCTGTTGCCGCAGACGGCTTTCTTGCAGGCCTTGCCGAGCGTCGGACAAATGTAGCCCGGCTCGACCAAGCAGGCGGAGCTGCAACCGTCCCCCGAAGTCGAGTTTCCGTCTTCACATTGCTCATAGCTGGTCAGCACATCGTCACCGCACTTCGGAATGCAGGCCTTGCCCGGCACCGGACAGACCCAGCCCGCGTCGACCTTGCATTTGGTGCAGCCGTCACTCGCCGTCCCATTGCCGTCGTCGCATTGTTCGTCCGGCGTGCGCACACCGTTGCCGCACACTTCGTGCAAGCAGGCGACGCCCGCGGTTGGGCAGACCCAGCCGACTTCCACGTTGCACGTCGCGTCGCAGCCATCGCCCGCTTTCGTGTTGTGGTCGTCGCACGCTTCACCCAAATCGAGCGCGCCGTCGCCGCACACCGGCGTCTTCACTTGCAGGCATTTTTTGCCGGGCTCCAAGCAGACCCAACCTGGCGCGACACCGCTACAATCGTCGAGACAGCCGCCCGCCGCGTGCGCGTCGTCGCATTGCTCGTCGCCGGTGACTTCGCCGTCGCCGCACACGACCAAATCCACGCACGGCTTGCCGACCACGCTACAGTCGTAGTTCGGATCTTTCAGCGTGCAGTCGGCGGAACAGCCGTCTCCGTCGAGAGTATTACCGTCGTCGCAAATTTCGGGGCCCTCGAGCATGGCGTCGCCGCATTGAATCGTCGAAGTGCACGCGCCACCGGCCTTCGGACAGGTGGAATTGGGTTCGATCGTGCAGGCGCCCGAGCAACCGTCGCCAGGTAGACCATTGCCGTCATCGCACTCTTCGCTCGGTTCGTTGACCACGCCGTCGCCGCAAGCAGGGCCCGCTTCGGGCACGCCGGTTGCTCCCGCTTCGTGCGTCATTCCGGAGTCGACGTTGAGCAGTATTGGTCCGCTACCACCGCTCGTGCTCGCGTCGTTGCCCGCGTCGAAGGCGATGATTTGATCGTTATTTGCGATCTCTGGATTGCCGCCGCACGCGCTGAACGCGAGCGCGGCGAGCAGCGCCGCCGAAACGAGTAGAATGAACGGATTCGCGCGAAGGACGGAGCTTGGCCGAAGCATGACCCACAAGCATAGCGCAGACGGCCGCGAATGAATTAGAGGGAGCGCCGGAACTCGTGCGGCCCAGAGGCGAATAAGTAGTCACTGGTGCGCGCGCGGACGACAAGCGGCACGCGACTCGGCCGCGATAGCTTCACCGCAGGCGCGGTTGGTTACTGTGTTTTCAGCTCGATCCCCGCCCACGAAACGCCGCCGCGGTTATCGTGCACGAGCGCCCAAACGCGCGAGATTTTCGCGTCTTTGGCGGCATAGAAGTCGGTGCCGTAGTCGTCGTTCCAGCCGTTCGTGGCATCGTTCAAGAGGCGCGTCGGGGACTTGAAGCCGCCGCCGTCGCTGTAGAAGTCGATCCACATCTGTTCGCCGACGGCATGGCCGAGCTGCATCACCGAGACTCCGTCTTGATCTTGGTTGCGGAAATCGGTTTTATCGACGGTGGGGCGAATGGCGTAGCCGTGGCAGGACGATTTGCCGTCGTCCGCGCAGGTCGGGATGCAGCGCGGATCGGGCGGCGTGGTCGTGCAATCGATCGCGGTCGTGTCGGGCGGCAGCGAATCGCCGATCGGCGATTCGGCGAGGCTCGCGCAGTCGTCCGGCATCGTAGCGTCGGTTGCGGGACCGACGCAGAACGAGCCTTTGGGCAGCGCTTGGCCGTTGAACTCGAAGCCGGAGATGGCCGGGTTATTGTTGGCGAACATGTCGTAGGCGTAAATCGTGGTGTAGCCGGCAACGAAGCTGTCCGAATCGAGCAGCTTGCCCGCGTCGTCTTTGCAGACGATGGGCAGCGCAGGGGAGGCCGAGGCCGAGCCGTTCGCCGCGCTGGTCTGCACCAAACTTGGGTCGATGCTGATGGTGCCCGCGCAGACCGCGAAGAACACGTAGCCGATGCCGTAAGGCGTGTTGTTCTCCGCCGCGGTCGGGCGGATCACCGGCGCGCTGTTTCCCTTCGAGTCCGTGTAGGTCGTCGGCATCATGACCGAGGTTTTGTCCGCGCCGGGCATCGTGCTCGGGTTGAAGCTGAGGCCCTGGAACACCGCGGGCTGCGCGAAGCAGCCGTAGTAGAGGTCGCCGGGCGGATCGACGCACAAGCCGGACCACGCGATCTGGATCGGGCGCCCCGCGGACGGCGATGCATCTTCCCAGAGCATTGTGAGGTTCACGCTGTCTCCGGGCTTCACATACGGTTGATCCTTTTGCACGCCGAGCACGCGGAGCGTTCTCAGTTGATCTTCGGGATCGAAGCTCGGCCCACAGCCGCTGAGGAGCACCCCCAACCAAAGAAGCGCCAATTTAGCGGAAAATTGCCGCGAAAATCCGTATTCGGCGAAGCGCATCAGAACTCACCTCGCAGGCCCAGGCTGGGAATGATCGGGATGCCGGTTTGATACGATTGCTTGCTGAAGTTGTAGTTGTAGCTCAAGCCCTCGACCGCGGCGTTGTTGTAGACATTTTGAATGTCGAGGTAGGTCGAGAAACGCCAGGTGCGAAATTGCCAGCGCTTGTCGACGCGCATATCGAGCTGATGAAAGAGGGGCAAGCGCGTGCTGTACGGCGTGGCTTGGAGCGCGGTGTACGACCCGGCGTCGGACGCATAGAGCGACGGCAGCGCGGGCGACCTCACCACCGGCGTGTCCAAATTGCCGGACACGATGCGGAAGCGCGCGCCGAATTCCCAGCCGCGCCCGAGTCGATAACTCCCGAGAATGATCAGGTTGTGCGTCTGATCGTATTGGAAGAGATATTGGGGGCAGCTCGGGCAATCTTGGCGCACGCTGCGCGAGAGCGTGTAGGCGACCCAGCCGAAAAAGCGCTTATCCGGCTTGTATTTGAGCAGCGCTTCGAGGCCGATCACCGAGCCTGAGCCGAGATTGTTGTACGTGAATTGACCGAGCGCGTTCGGCGCGCGCGCGACTTGATTGGTGAGCGCCTTGTAAAAGCCTTCCAAGCTGAGCTCGACGTGCTCGGAGAATTCCTGCTCGACGCCGATGTCGTAGTGCACGCTTTTGTTCGAGTAGAGGCCGGGCGTGCCGAACACGACGTTGGTCTCTTGGAATTGCGGCGGTTGATAGAAGAGGCCGGCGCCGGCTTTGAGCGTCGTGCGCAAGCGCTTGTTTTCCGGGTGATCGGGATCGGTGCCTTTGATTAGGTCGTAACGCGCGATGGCGCGCGGCGCGACGTCGGCGTGGCCGGTGTCCCGCGCGTAGTCGATGCGCAGGCCGGGCACGACGCGCAGGCGATCGGTGGCTTGGATTTCGCCTTCGCCGTACCACGCGGGGCGAAACACGGTCGCTTCTTCGTGCGTTTGTTGCGGCGGACGGCTCGCGTTCGGGCCTGGGGCTGGCTCGCCAGCGCGCGGCGGCGATGGGAAGCGCGCGGTCACATCGTACGGCGCGATCACGAAATCGAGGCCCGCGTTGAGCTTCACGCCTTTGACGACTTTGAAGCCGAACTCGTGGCGAGCGTAGATGCCGGTATTGTCGAGATTGAAT
>DASYCL010000804.1:0-1716 GCA_036500245.1 Polyangiaceae bacterium
CGAGCAGCATCAGCGGGAGCGGTTCGCTCACCTTCAATCCTGACGGTTCGCTCAAGACCACGGGCACGCAGACGATCGCGTTCGACTCGCCAGGCGCGAACACGGTGACGATCGCGATGGATCCGGGCTCAGGCGTCAACGGCATCACGCAGTTCGCCGGCACGTCGACGGCTGTGCTGCAGGACCAGAACGGCTACACCGCCGGCACGCTCGAGAACTTTTCGATCGACAACAACGGCGTGATCACGGGCGCGTTCACCAACGGTGTCAACGTCGCGCTCGCGCAGATCGCGATGGCGGACTTCAACAACCCGGCCGGCCTGCTCCGCGTCGGTGACAACATGTATCAGCAGTCGGGCAACTCGGGCGGGCCGGTGGTTGGGTTCGCCGGCGCGGGAAGCCAGTCGTCGCTGACGAGCGGCGCGCTCGAAATGTCGAACGTCGACCTCGCCACCGAGTTCACCAACATGATCGTGGCCGAGCGCGGGTATCAGGCGAACGCGAAGACGATCACGACATCGGACCAGATGCTGCAGTCGCTGATTTCGATGGTCCAGTAATACTGAGCGACGGGGAGTACAGAAAGGGCGCGGACTCGAAGAGAGCCGCGCCCTTTCTCTTCTCTCGTCGTCTGAGGCAATCTCGGCGAGAGCTTGAACACGCTCAAAGCTTGAGGCGACGGCCAAAGCTGGCAGCCGCTAAGCTCGAAGCCCCTAGGCTGGAAGCTTCCGACTACACGCTGAGGGCTAGCGACTAAACGCTAGAAGCTTCCCACTGAACGCTTCAAGCTGGAAACGGATGGCTCGAAGACAGTCAATTGCTTCAGGCTGGAAGCGTTCCGTCGGACGCTACAGGCATGGAGTCTCTAGCTTCAAGCATTCAGTAGTCATCTTCGAGCTTAGCGGCTTCGAGCTTAGCGGCTTCAGGCTTTGGCCGTCGCCTCAAGCTGTCTGTTTACAAGCTTGACGCGACGGTCGGAATCTGTTGTCAGTCCCGGCAAGACTTTCCTAGCGAAGTTTCACTCGGAAAATCCGAGCCGACGCGAGACGAACGGAACCATCACCCCTGCAATGACTTAGCCAAAGTATCCCGCGCACCGAAGCGTGGCACGCGCCGTGCTTTAGAGAGAGCCGAAGCCGAACCGCACTCTCTCCCTAGCTACGCGAATGGCTGACCCTGCTGTCGCACCTGCAAGCGAAACGCCCGCCGCCGCGCCGAAGCGGAATCTCGCGCTGCCGATCATCATCGCGGCCGGCCTGATCATCGGTGGATCCGCCGGCGCGCTCGTCCTGGGACCGCGCATCGCGCGCGCCCGCACGACATCAAAGAACGTAAAGGCCGGCGCCAAGCCGGTCGATTCCACCGCCGCCACCGGACGCGGCGTCTCGACGCCCGACGCGCCGGTCCATCTCATCGACAACCTCGTGCTCAACCCCGCTGGCTCGGGCGGCACCCGCTTCCTGCTCGCATCCGTCGGGCTCCAGACCACCAGCGCCGCCGCAAACGACATCGTCAACAAGCGCGAAGTCGAAGCGCGCGACGTCGTCCTCGCGGTGCTCGGCGCCAAGCACGTCGAGGTGCTCGCGGAGATCTCCAACCGCGAGAAGCTCAAGGCTGAGCTCCAGACCGCGCTCGACTCGCTCTTCGGCCCTGGCATCGTCCGCCGGATCTACTTCCCGCAATTCGTGATTCAGTAAGCGCCATGGCATCCGAACA
>DASYCL010000805.1:0-7634 GCA_036500245.1 Polyangiaceae bacterium
CCCTCACTCGTGGGGGCCACAGAAATCCGGAATGCACATCTGAACCGAAGTACTAGCCCCGTGAGAGAAGGCGGCTTATCAGTCGCATTCGATGCTCGAGCGGCTACTTGATTTCTCTCTCTCCCATCGCATTGCCACGTTCGTCCTCACGTTCGTGCTCCTAGCGGCCGGACTCTTTGCGTTCAAGAACCTCACGATCGAGGCCTTCCCCGACCCGACCGACACGCAGGTTCAAATCATCACGCTGTTCAGCGGGCAACCGACTGAAGAGGTCGAGCGCCGCGTTTCGCTCCCACTCGAGCGTGCTCTGAACGGCACTCCGGGTCTGACTCGCCTGCGCAGCATCTCGCTGTTCGGCCTTTCGTTCGTCACGCTCACGTTCGACGACGCGACCGACCCGATGCGCGCGCGCCAGCAAGTGACCGAGCGCATGGCTGACGCAACGCTGCCGGATGACGCGCATCCGACGCTCGGCCCTTATGCGACGCCAATCGGCGAGATTTATCGCTACACGCTCGAAAGCAAAAAATCCGATCCGATGGTGCTGCGCACGCTTCAGGATTGGGTCGTCTCACCGCGTTTATTGCAGGTTCCGGGCGTCGCGGACGTCGTGTCGTACGGCGGGCTCGTGCGCGAAGTGCACGTCGAGCCGGACGTGAGCAAAATGGTCGACCTCGGCGTCAACCTGAACGACGTGTTCGACGCGTTGAAGAAAGCGAGCGCCAACGCGACCGGCGGGTACGTTGAGCGCGGCGCGGAAATGTTCGTGATTCGCAGCCTGGGCATCTTCGAGAAACTCGAGGATCTGCAGCAGGTGCGCGTCGGTTACAACAAGACACGCCCGGTCGAGCTGCGCGACGTAGCCAAGATCAGCGAGGGCTACGCGCCGCGCCAAGGCGTCGTCACGCGCGATTCGAACCAAGACGCGGTCGAGGGCATCGTGCTAATGCGCCGCGGCGAAAATCCGTCGGTCGTGCTCGATGCCTTGCGCGAGCGCGTGCAGAAGCTCAGCCACATCTTACCGCCGGACGTGAAGATCAAGGCGTTTTACGACCGTACCGATCTCGTCAACACCACGCTCAAGACGGTGTTCGAAAACCTGGCCGAAGGCGCGACCTTGGTCACGATCGTGCTCTTCGCGTTCATGCTCTCGCTGCGCGCTTCCTTGATCGTGGCCGCGGTGATTCCGCTCTCGCTCGCGGCTTCGTTCGCCTTTTTGTATGCGCGCGGCATGTCCGCGAACCTGCTCTCGATGGGCGCGGTCGACTTCGGCATCATCGTGGACGGCGCGGTGATCTTGGTCGAGCACTTGTTCCACAAGCTCTCGCCCGGAGCGCACAGCGTGCCGCTCAGCGATCCTTCGCGGCGCTTGGTGTATCGCTTGGCCGAAGCCGCCAAAGAAGTCGCGCGCCCGACCTTATTTTCACTTTTGATCATCATCGCGGCGTACATCCCGATCTTTTCGCTGCAGCGAGTCGAAGGGCGCATTTTCTCGCCGCTCGCTTACACCGTGGTGAGCGCGCTCGTCGGCGCGCTCTTGGTGAGCTTCACGCTGGTGCCGGTTTTGTGCCTGCTCGCGCTGCGCAAGCCGAAGCCGATGCGCGAATCGCCGCTGCTCGTCGCGGCTCAGCGAATATTCGACCCGACGATCAAGTTCGCGATGAAAAATGTCGTAATCGTGCTGATCGTCGCGAGCGGCATCATGGGCGGCGCGCTCGCGCTGATGCCACGCCTCGGCAGCGAGTTCTTACCCGCGTTGAACGAAGGCGCGCTCTACGTGACCTTCCTCTTGCCCGGCAACATCTCGCTCACGAACGGTCGCGCGCTCACGCCGCGACTGGAAGGAATCCTGAAGCGGACTCCGGAGGTCGTATCCGTGCTCTCGCAGCTCGGTCGTCCCGAAGACGGAACCGACACCAAGCTGCCGAACAACCTCGAAGTGTTCATCAAGCTCAAGCCGATGAACGAGTGGCGCAAGGACAAGCGCACGATGGAGGATCTGATCGAAGAGATGACCTACAATCTCCAGCAAATCCCCGGCGTCGACTACAACTTCTCGCAGCCGATCCGCGACAACGTCGAAGAGAACGTGAGCGGCCAAAAAGGCCAAGTCGCGCTGAAGATTTATGGGGAAGATCTGGACAAACTCTTCGCCGCCGCGGACAAGTCGCGTGACGTGATCGCGAAAATTCCGGGCGCGGTCGACGTCGGCATCACCAAATCCGGTACCACCCCGCAGATCTCGGTCAAGCTCGATCGCCAAGCGCTCGCGCGCTTCGACCTCGATCTCGGCGATGTGCAGGACTACATCGAAACGGCGATGGGCGGGCACACCGCTAGCGAGTTCTGGGACGGCGAAAAGCGTTTCGACGTCACTGTGCGCCTGCCAACCGCGACGCGCGAAGACATCGGTGCGATTCGCAAGATCATGTTGCCGCTCAAGGACGGCAAGCTGCTGCCGCTCTCCGCAATCGCGGACGTCTCGATGGCCACCGGGCGCGCCGCGATCACGCGCGAAGGCGGCTCGCGCTACATCGGCGTGCGCATGAACGTGCGCGGCCGAGATCTCGGCTCTTTCGTCGCCGAAGCGCAGCAAAAAATCGGCGCGCAAGTCCAGCTCCCGCCCGGCTATGAAATGACCTGGGGCGGCGAATTCGAAAATCAGCAGCGAGCCATGGCGCGCCTGCGCATCGTGATTCCGCTCGCGCTGGTGATCACGTTCTTGCTCTTGTTCTCTGCGTTCAACTCCGTGTTCGACGCGACGCTGATCATGTTCAACGTGCCGTTCGCGCTCGTGGGCGGCATTTTCGCGCTGGGTGTGGCGGACATGCCGCTCAGCGTGTCGGCAGCGGTCGGATTCATCGCACTCCTAGGCCAAGCCGTCTTAAACGGCGTGCTCGTCGTCGCGGCGATTCGCGGCCGCATCGCGCTCGGCGAAAAACTGGAGGACTCCGTCGTCAACGGCACGCGCGATCGGCTACGCGCCGTGCTCATGACTGCGCTGCTCGCCTCGCTCGGTCTCTTGCCCGCGGCGATGTCGCACGCGATCGGCAGCGAGACGCAGCGCCCGATCGCCGTGGTCGTGGTCGGTGGCACGATTACGGCGGCCGCGCTCGCGTTGATCGTGCTGCCGGTCACGTTCTATCTTGCGACTTTGTTGCGCGTGAGACTGAAGGGCCGCACGCTGGAGCCCGCGACCGTTCACCTGTCGACCCCGCCGCCAGCACCGAAATCGCCGTAGTCGGTGCGGGAAGAGCGCCCGCACGCGGCTCGGGCTAACATCGGCCGGCCCCTTCGCTCGGCTTGCTTCGGTAGTGCATGGATCTCAATCGCCTCGCGCTTTGGTTTGCTGGTATCGCGGCGGCGAGCTTGTTCTGGCGCAGCCTGCGCGCGCCGCGCATGGTGAAGGATTGGCTCATCGTCAGCCTCGCGATCCTGCTGACGTGCGCGCTCGGCTGGTTCCTGTTCCCGAATAGCGAAGGCTACGCCGCCGGCATGCTCACGCTACTGTTGGTGCTCATGCCCTCGCGCGCGGCACAAGCGGCGGCGCGAGCCAGCGAGCGGCAGCAGTACGCGCGCGCCCGGCTCTTCTCGACGCTCGCCGCGCTATTTCATCCGAGCGCGGACTATCGCGTCACACCGCCATTGTTTCGCGCCTTCGAGCTCGCGCAGATCGGTCAGCTCGGCGAAGCCGAGGCTCTGCTCCAAGTACTCGCCAAGAAGAACCCGCGCGTCGCGCTCACCGCGAGCGCACAACGCTTGCGCTTGCTCGCGCGCTGGCAAGAGCTACGCGCGCTCGGCGAAGACCAGGGCTTACTCGCGCTCCAAACTCAACCGACACTGCTCGCGCTCTATTTGCGCGCGCTGGGCGAGCTCGGGCAAATCGAGGATTTGTCCAAATTCATGGCCGCCCAAGAGACGACCCTCGTTCGTAGCGGCACCCAAGATCTCGCCCTGCTTTACCTGTTTGCCTTCACCGGTCACGTCGAGCTCACGGCGCGCGTGCTGGGAGCGCGTGCGCGTCGCTATTCCGTCGCGACGCGTGAGTTCTGGCTCGCGGTCGCGCATCAAAATGCGGGCCACTCTGCCGAAGCTCGGCTCGCTTTCTCTCGGTTACGCACGAACGAAGACGCGCAGATCCGCGCACGCGCTGAAGAACGCTGGAGCGCGCTCCTGGATTCGGCGCCGGAACGCCAGCTATCGCCGCAAACGATGGCTCTCGTCGCGCGCTTTGCTCGCGCGTTCGACCAGAAGCAGCGCTTCGGATGGCAAGCCTCCACGAAACAGCGCCCGAACGTGACCAACGCGCTCGTGATCGTCAACACCGTGATTTATGCGATCGGAAGCGCGCCCCGATTTTTCGAGTCGCGTGAGGAATTCCTCACGCGTTGGTCATTCTCCGGCAAAGACGTCTTGAGCGGCGACTGGTGGCGCACGATGAGCTACTTGTTCGTGCACTTCAATTGGCTGCATTTGCTGATGAACATGGGCGGCCTACTCGTGCTCGGCCCGTTCGTCGAGCAGGCCTACGGTCGCTTTCGCTATCTGGCGATTTACCTCGCTGCAGGCTGCGCCGGCACCGCCGTCTACCTTGCGCTCTCGCTATTCGAGCCGTCGGAGCAACTCGTCGGTGCGTCCGGTTGCATCATGGGCCTGCTCGGCGCGCACGTCGCCGTGATGCTCCGCGCGTGGCGGCGTCACCGCGCGCCGATGGCTCGAGAAATGTTAGTTCGGCTCTTGTTCATCGTCGCGCTTCAAGTGGTGTTCGATCGAACCACGCCGAACGTCGCCGGACTCGCCCACGCCGTCGGGTTGGCCGCTGGATTTTTATGTGCGCTCGCGCTTACCGACACATTGAGCGCCGACGCGCCGCGCCTGGGTGCCTCGTTGCGTTAGGGTCCTGACGACCTGCAGGTTTCCGCGGCCTCTCCAGCCATCATCCGTGTTTTTTGGCCCTGCGCTTACACAGCGCCTGGCCGCTCGCGCTTCCAGCGACGCGACCGGCGCCTGTTCACCCCTTCGGGTATCACGAAGCGCGGCGGTCAGTTCTAACGTGGCCGCTCGTCATTCCAAAACCGCGATCAGCCACGCGAACCTGCGCGCTCTGTTCTATTTCCGGGCAGGCGAGCCCAAGCCCTTCGCGCGCGCTCCGGGCGAAGGGGAGGAGCTCAGAACGAGACAAAAAACTCATCCACGTTTTGCGGCTTGTCGATGATCTTCAAATCCAAGAGCTGATCGTCGAGCGTTTGCCAGCGCGCGCGCTGCATCGAACCGAGCCCGGTGGATTTGATCTCGGCCGTGTCGATCAGAGGCTTTTCGGCCGCGGCGGCGGCGCTGAGCGTGGTCGCGTCGAGTGCGGGGTTGAGCTTCGCGAGCAGCACGTTCGTGGCCTCGGGATGATCGAGGTAATCCCGCCAACCTTCGCGCGTCGCGAGCACGAAGGATTTGACCAGCGCCGGATTCTTTTGCAAAAGCTCGCGCCGAGTCACAACCACGGTGCCGTAGGGATTGAAGCCCGAATCTGCAATCAAGAAGACCTGCGGATCGCCGCCTTTTTGCCGGGCGCTGATCGGCTCCGAAGTGACGAAGCACTGCTGTCCGAAATTCGGATCGCTCAAGAAATGCGCCACTCCGCCGTCGTACGGCACGACTTTGACGCCATCCCAATTGAATTTTTTCTTGAGGAACGCGGCATACGCCAGCCCGGTTTCGAGCGCGAGCGTGCCTGAGTGAAACGCATCGTCGAGCTTCTGCAATTTGCGCGAGGCGTGCACCATGATGCCTTGCGGCGAGGTTTGAAACACGGCAAACAGAGCCACGACGTCCGCGCTGCGGGCGCGCGCCGTAATCACTTCATCCGCGCCGACCGTGCCGAAATCCGCGCGACCGGTGGCGACCAGTTGCAAGACCGGCACGCCCGCGCCGCCGCCTTGGATCTCGGCTCGAATCCCGTGGCGCGCGTAGGCGCCGTCTTCTCGCGCGGCGTAAAAGCCGCCGAACTCCGGCTCCGGCACCCAATCGAGCGCAAGCTTCACCGAAGTGAGCTCCGCGCGCTCCGCCGAGCTGGACGCTGCCGCTTCAGGCGCGCTCTTCTTCCCACAACCAAGGATCGCCGAAAGCGCGAGCGCGCACGCGACCCAGCTCCAAAGAGTTTTCACGCGAACTTTCTACCACTGTGCGCGAAGCCGTCGCAAAAGGAGCGCCCCGAGCCCGCTCACGGCCGCGAACAGCGAGAGCCCGAGCAGCGCGGCGAGCAGCACCGCGGCGAACAGCAAATCCGTACGCAATTGCCGGTACGCGGCCAGCACGGTGATGCCGAGCCCAGCGCTGCCTTCGGAAAAACCGGCCACGAATTCGCCCACGATCGCGCCAATCACCGACAAGCCGGACGCGACTTTGAAGCCCGTCATCATGCTCGGAATCGCGCTCGGCACGCGCAGCTTGAGCAGCGTATCAGCGAGCTTCGCGCCGTAGAGACGAAACAGATCGCCGAGTCGCGGATCCACACTGCGCAGTCCTGCCAGCGTATTGGCGATGATCGGAAACACCGAGACGATGAAGGCCGAGACCGAAACCGCGCGCAGCCCGGGCCCAAACCACAAGACCAAGAGCGGCGCGACCGCGACGATCGGCACCGTCTGCAAGAACAGCGCGTACGGATAGAGCCCGCGCTCGAGCCAGCGCGAAAGCGAAAACACCACGCCGACCAGCGTGCCGAAGATCGCGCTCAGCAAAAACCCGAGCAACGCGCCCTCTGCGGTCGTAAGCAGCGCAGACAGCAGCATCGAGCGCTCGGCAACACCGGCGCGCAGCACCGCGGACGGCGGCGGCACCAAGAAGGCGGGCACATTCAGCGCGCGCACCGACCCCTCCCACAAACCGATCACGCACACGAACGTGACCAACGGCGGCAGCGCGATCGCGGCCAAGCTCTCGCGATCGCGACTCACGCGCGCGCCTCCAACTGAACCTCATCGAGCCCGCCGTGCGCCGCGAGCGCGCGATACAAGATTGCGGTTTGCTCGGCGAAACCGAGGCTGGTCCGCAGCTCGATGCTGCGCTGCTCGGGCAAATCGAGCGCATGGTCGAGCACGATTTTACCCGGCCTGCGCGACATCACGAGCACGCGGTCGGCCAAGTATGCCGCTTCCGCCAGTGCGTGAGTCACGAACACGACGGTCATTTTTCGCGCTTGCCAAAGCGCGCGCAGCCGCTCGTCCAAGCGCTGGCGCGTGAGTTCATCGAGCGCCGCAAACGGCTCGTCGAGCAACAAGATCTCGGGGTCGGTCACGAGCGCGCGGGCGATCGAAACGCGCATGCGCATGCCGCCGGAGAGCTGGTCCGGATAGCGATCGTGCACGTCCGACAATTCGACGGCCGTGAGCGGTGCACGCGCTCGTTCACGCGCCTCCACACGCTCGACGCCGCCGAGTTCGAGCGGCAGCGCGACGTTGTCGAGCACCGTGCGCCAAGGCAAGAGCTGCGCATCTTGAAACACGAACCCGAGCCGCGACGCGCCGCCCTTCGCGTCGCGCGAAAGCGAAATCGAACCGTGGCTCGGTTTGGCCAAACCCGAGATGAAGCGTAAGAGCGTCGATTTGCCGCAGCCCGAAGGGCCGACCAGCGCCACGAAC
>DASYCL010000806.1:0-12520 GCA_036500245.1 Polyangiaceae bacterium
AATTTATTATTTTATTTGGGCGGAGGCCGGCATTGTCCGGACAAGTAATGTCCGAGCGAGCCGCGCCGAAACTTGGCCGCTGAGCGCGCTCGAGCCGAGCTCGACAGTGCCAAGCGCGAGAAAGACTGATTTAGTGCGCGCAGAGGATTCGTAGTTGAGACTCTGCTGCTCAATGGCGCTCGTCGGTGTAGCCGTGTGGAGCGCTTCGGTTGCTCGCGCTCAGGCGAGCGCGGAGCCGAGCGCAGCGCTCGATGATCGCGCGATCGCCGAAGCATTGCGCGAACAAGGCTCGCGCGCGCACACGCATCGCTACGTGTGGACAGCGGTGAACGGCGCACTCGGTGTGGGCTCGTTCGCGATCATGCCGGCGATCGCGGCGGAGTCGCGCAAGGACTTCGTCGTCGCCGGCGCAGGCTCGCTGCTCAGCGCGGTCGTGACCTTTGCGTTCCCGCTGCGCGTCGAAACCGATTCGGCCGAGCTCGACCAGTTCGAAGCCTTGCCGCCCGCGGAGCGATCACGCAAATTGCATGACCTCTTGCGCGCCGACGCAGACGACGAACGCGAGCGACTGGGTTTCGCCTGGCACGTCGTCAATCTCGGCGTGAGCGCGCTGGCAGGCGGCATCATCGCGCTCGGCTTTCATCACACACTGAGTGGCGTGACTCAAGGCGTCGGTAGTTTCGCGCTGGGTGAAGCGCAGCTCTTCACTCAACCAACGCGACTCGAAACCCTGGAGGCCGCGCCGAACTCGGCGCTTCGCTATTTACCGCGATTGTCGCTCGAACGTCGCACTCTGACGCTCGGCCTTCGCGGCACATTTTGAAATCTCCGCGCGCCGCGCCGCACAGGAGCACCCCAACAAAAAACTGACCGTTCATCACATCTCTGGCTCTTCATTTTCGCACCGGAGCGCGCACTCGTCGGCGCCGACGCTGAGCCGTTGCGCGACCGCGCCGCGAAAGTGATCGGCCGCGTACGCGCTGATGAAGGCGTGCGTGTACTCGAGCGCGCCCGAGCCCGCGTTGCACAGCACACGCACGAGCGTTCGCCCGCGAGCGAACAGTGGTCACGCGAGGTCGAAGCGCTGCCGCTCGACGCGACGCTCATTTTTGCTGTTGCTGCCGCGAGGGGACTTCTTGAACAATCCGAGCGCGGCGCCGACGCCTCGGTGAGCTCATCGCCCAAGCGATCGCGCAGGGCAAATCGCTCGACGAAGTGACGGCCGCGGTGTTCGCCGGAGTCGAAGTCTTCTCCGCTCGCCACGACGACGACTGGACGCTCTTGCTCGCGAAACCGGGCCGATTTAGTCGTCGTATTTGGTGACGAGCTTTTGCACCAGCTCGACGTACGCGCTCTTCGCCGCATCTTTGCCGATGCCTTGGCGCGCGCTCCAAGCGTCGAACTTCGCGCGGCCCTTGAAGTCGAGCATGCCGGGGCGACTGCCTTGCGCGTCGCCCAGAGTGGCTTGCTTGAAATAAGCGTAGAGTTCGAGCAGCTCGTCACTCGCGGGCGTCTTTTTGAGCTGCTTGACCCGAGTTTGCGCCGCCGAGAATTCTTCTTCGCTTGCCATGGGTCGAGCAGGTTAGCAAAAGACTATTCGTCACACTGCTGTCCTTTTTCCCCTCTTTTTCCCCTCTTTTTCTCCTCTTTTTCGCGCCCCAGCGCGCGCGAAGGGCCAAGGCTCGCCTGCCCGGAAATAAAACAGCGCTATTGGCTCGCCGGGCTGATCACGGTTTTCGAAGGACAGGCGAGTAACGAGAACTGACCGACCAGGCACCCGCCGCGTGCCTGGTCGCGCAAGCGGCCAAGCGCTGATTCGCGCGCAGGGCCCAAACAAAAACAACGCCATCTAATCTAGAAAGCGATCTCTGCCCCCGAATAGTGCAAGAACTTCCCGCTCGCCGCCATGGTCAGCCCCAAAATCAAATCCGCGCACGGCCGCGCGGATTCTTCGGGCGCGAGGTGCGCGTTCGGGCCACCGAGATCAGTGCGTACCCAACCCGGGTCGAGCGCGACAACGCAGACGTTGCTCTCTCGCAAATCAAAGGCTTCGGTCAGCGAAAGCATGTTGAGGGCGGTCTTCGACACGCCATAAGCGTAAAATATGCCGTTGTCTTTGCCCTTCATCGACGCGACGCCCGAGCTCACGTTGACGAGCCGCGCAGGTCGTTCCGATGTCGCCGCCGCGCGCAAGAGCGGCGCGAACGCTTGCGCTACGCGCAATGGCCCGATCACGTTGATGAGAAACGTGGTCGTGACCGTAGTGAGATCGACCGTGTCGAGCCGCGCGTCGTGGGGAGAAGGCGAAACGCCGGCCATGTTCACGACCACGTCGAGCCGCGGCGTCACGCGTTGAACGTCGCCGAGGGCGCTCTTGACGGATTCGTCCGAGTTCACGTCGAGGCGGATCAACGTGAGCCGCGCGAGTTCAGCGCTCGGCAAGTCGCGCAGCGCGTTGGCTTTCGCTGGCTCGCGCGCGCCGGCAAACACGCGATGCCCGAGCTCGAGCAGCCGCCGAGTGAGAGCCAGACCGATGCCGCGATTGGCGCCCGTGACCAAAATGTTTTGCATGCGCCGAGTCTAGCCGCGCGAGCCGGAGAAATCCGGGCATTTCGCGGGTCCATGCGCTTGGGCTCGAGCCAGGAGCGGTGCTAAAAGCAAGCGTGGATGGCGGGCCGTGCCGACAAAAACGAAATCGTGCGTCTGTTGCGCGAACGCGTGAGCGCGGACTTGGCGGTGATGAGCGCGGCGCAGAAAACCGTCGTGGACGGCGCGACACACGAAGAAAATCGCCCCGAGAACGACAAGGACACGCGCGCGCTCGAGCAAAGCTACCTCGCGCGCGGCCAAGCTCAACGCGTCGTTGAATTGCAAGATGCGGTGAACAAACTGAAAGCACTCGAGCTCCGTGCTTTCGGCAAAGAGTCGGTGATCGGCCTCGGCGCGCTCGTCACGGTGGACGACGGAAATGAGGCCGTGCACTATTTCATCGCACCAGCCGGCGGCGGCGTGCGGCTCAGCGTCGGAGACCTAGAAGTGCGCGTGGTCACGCCGCAAGCGCCGATCGCGCAAGCCTTGCTCGGCAAGCACGAAGGGGACGATCTGGATTTGCGCACGCCGCAAGGTGTGAGCGAGTGCAGCATCGTCTCGGTGAGCTGAGGCGTTTGCGCCGCGGCGAGGCCGAAAAGTCCGGCCTTCGCCCAGGCTTTACAAGATGCGGCCGCGGCGTCAGGTTTGTCGCCAATGGAAGCTCCGCTCTCGCTCTTGCCCCATGAGCTCGCGCGTTACGCCTATCGTGCGCAGCAAGCGGCGATTCGCTTGCCACTGGCGGCGGCGCACCTCGGTCTGCGCCCGTTCGCGCGCCGCCGCAGCGTGCGGCCCGAAGCCAAAGACATGAAAGCGCTGCAGCGCGAACTCAAAGCGCTGCTCGATCGCGATTGCGAGAACGCAGAGCGAGGCCTTTATCCGACCAAGCTCTTGTTCGAGTTGCCGGTCGCGATGTACCTGCGACAATTGCCCGAGCTTGCGACCGAGCTGGTGCGCTCGATCCGGCGTTCGAGACGACGCCTAGTGCGCGATTTGCCGCCGGACGTCGATCTCGGGAAATACCCCGAGTATTTTCGGCGCAACTTTCACTGGCAGACCGACGGCTATTTGAGCGAGCGCTCGGCCGCGATCTATGACGTCGGGGTCGAGTTTTTATTTTTGGGGACCGCGGACGTCATGCGCCGTCAAATCGTGCCGCCGGTGACGCGCTATTTGCGTGCTCGAGAAAAAGACGCCGGCGCGGCGCGTATTTTGGATGTCGCGTGCGGTACGGGCAGCGCGCTCAAGCAGCTGGCGCTGGCGCATCCGGCGGAGAAATATTGGGGTTTGGATCTGAGCCCATTTTACTTGCAGCAGGCGCGCCAGAAGCTCGCGCACGTCAAAGACTTATCGCTGGTCGTGGAAAATGCCGAGCAGATGCCGTTCGCGGACGCATCCTTCGACGTCGCGTGCAGCATATTTCTTTTTCACGAATTGCCCGAGCGCGCGCGCCACAACGTGCTCGCGGAGATGCGTCGCGTGCTCAAACCAGGCGGCTTGCTCGTGATCGAAGACGCCGCGCAGCTGGTCGAAGCGACGGATTTGCGCGTCTTCCTCGAGAACTTCGCGAACAGCATGAACGAACCATTTTTCGCCGACTACATCGCGAAGGATCTCGCGCCGTTCGTGACCGAAGCCGGGTTCGAGCCCATCTCGGTCGAGCGCTGCTTTCTGTCCAAGGTCGTGACCGCGCGCGCGATCTGAGGCAAAAGCCCCGCACAATTGTCGATCCCGCGCTGCTCGGCGCGGTGTACACTCGGGAGCATGTCCTGCGATTCGCGAGCGGTGCTGATCGTGACCCGACAAATGGAAGGCACATCGACGAACGTCGCGCGCCAGCGCTTTCAACTTCGCTGCGCGCTCGAACCAGGCCACACGGGGCCGCACCGCGACGGCGAATACGAGCAAGAATGGGAGATGGTGCAAGGCCGCCCAACCCTCCTCTTGCGCGACGAAGAAGACGCCCTGCCCGTGCCAAGCAGCGGTAAGACCTCATCGTGAATTCAGCAGGCACTCCGAAGTTTCGGGGCCTGATTCATCACATCTCTCTCTGCTCTCGTCCTTCGCGCCCGAGCGCGCGCGAAGGGCTCGGGTCCGCCTGCCCGGAAATAAAACAAAGCCACTGATTCGCCAGGCTGATCGCGGTTTTCGAACGCGAGGCGGCCACGTTGGAACTGACCGAACAGGCGCCCGTCGCGTCACTCGATGCGCGAGCGGCCAAGCGCTGTGCCCGCGCAGGGCAAAAAATCCCAAAAGTCAGCGACACGCCGCCAGCCACGCCCACGCCCACACGATCCCCTCTTCACCTCGCGATGGACTTCAAAGCCTGCCACATGGCCCGCACGCGCGTGAAGCGCTCCGCAGGCTCGATCGCGAGCGCTTGTTTGACCCAGTCGTCGACTTCGGGGCGCATGTCGGGGCGGAGCGCGTGGAGGCTCGGGCGTTCGCCGCGCGTGGCTTGCAAGAGCACGTCCCGCACGTCATCCGCCGCGAAGGGCGGCGAGCCGGTGAGGGCGCGGAAGATCACCGCCGCGAGCCCGTACACGTCGATGCGCTGATCTAGGATTTGGGTTTTGCCCTTCCAGCCTTCGGGTGCGATGTAATTCGGCGAGCCGGCGACGAAGCCGTTTGCGGTGAGGCTGCGCATGCGCTGGAATTTCGCCAAGCCAAAATCGAGCAAACGCACGCTGCCGTCGTGCTGCACGTAGATGTTCGCTGGCTTGAGATCGCGGTGCAAAATGCCGATGTCGTGCGCGGCTTCGAGCGTGTCGACAATGGGCTCGAGCAGCGGCGCCAGATCGCGGATGCGCGGTTTCAGGCCACGCGACTCGCGCTCCTTCAAAAAATCTTCGAAGTCCGAGCCGTGCAGTAGTTCCATGATCAAGCACAGCGAGCCGTCCGCGCTCCACACTTGGTGATAGACGCGCACGGCCGCAGTGCCGGAGAGTACCGTCAGCGCGTGCGCCTCGCGGAACATGCGCTCGCGCCATTCCGCGCCTTCCATCTCCGGCGCGGCCAAAATTTTTACCGCGACTTCGTCGCCGTCGCGCATGTCTTGCGCGCGATACACCGCGCCTTGCCCGCCGCGATCGAGCAAGTTCAGCAAGCGGTAACGCTCACCGATCACCTCGTCGGTGCGATCGGGGAAGCGGGTCTTCGATGCGTTCATGGCGCGAACGAATGAGTATAACTCAGCCGCGGCACGCGCCTCGCGCGAGTTTCGGGTGTTTACGATCGCGGCACGTTCTCAGCCACATGGGCACATGGCCGAGCTCGGTTCGGAGCCTTGATATCCACGAAAGATTGCCGTAACTTGCGCCGCCGGGCTCGGGACGAGAGGAACTCATTGCGCGATGAGAAATTGGAATTTCGAGGGATCTTTACCGCGCGTCGGTGTAGTGCTCGCGCTCGGCGTGCTCGCGGCTGGCTGCACGGCAACGTCCCAGTACATGCACGCGCCGTCCGCGCCGGTGCCGACGATCGCGCCGCCCAACGCCGCGGTCGTCGTGTTCCTGCGTCCGTCGCACTACGGCGAAGGTGTGCTCACGACGATTTTGGACGATCGCGGCGCGTTCATGGGCGACAGCATCGGCGGCACCGAGTTTTCGGTGATTTTGCCGCCTGGGCCGCACGTGTTCCTGTCCTGGGCGGAAAACACCGCGCCGCTCCAAGCTACGCTCTTGCCCGGCCGCGTCTATTACGTCGAAGTGTCACCTCGGATGGGCTTTTGGTCGACGCGCGTGCAGCTGCTCGCCATCACTCCCCGGAGTGAGAGCTGGAAAGAAGTCGACGAATGGATGCGCGAGTGCTCGCAGCTCGTGCCCGACGCGGCCGCCGGCCAAGCCTATTTGAACGGCCGCGCCGCGGGCGTCGCCGAGCGCATTCGCCGCGCGCGCGAGCGTCTCGGTGGCCTCGAGGCAGACGAGCGCAACGAGCGCACGCTCAACCCCGAAGACGGCGTGCAGAGCCAAGCGCCTGTGCTCGTCGCCACTTCGGCGTCCGTGCCGCCGGCGCCGTCTGTGCCGTCGAGCAAATAGACTTTCATTGTCTCTTTTTTGGTTTGGCCCTGCGCGCGCACAGTGCTTGGCCGCTCGCGCCACAAGCTGCGCGACTGGCGCCTGGTCGGTCAGTTCTAACGTGGCCGCCCTGCTGTCGAAAACCGTGATCAGCCGCGCGAACCCGCTGGCTTTGTATTATTTTCGGGCATTCGGCTACCAACCTGCGCGCGCGCTCCGGCGCGAAAGAAGAGACGGAGATGTGATGAATTCAGATGCACTCGCTGCGGGCTACCAGTGCGTGCCGCGACGGCCGCGCTGAACCTAATCCTAAGGAACGGCGGGCAAGGAAGACCAGAACTTCCAGAAGCCTTCGCCGGAATAGCTGTGCGCGGCGCCTGCGGGGTTGCCCGTGCCGTGTCCGTCGTCGTAGGTGCACCACACGACGGGGAATTCGGGCGGGCAGTTCGTGTACTTCATGCAGCCCGGATAATCCGGATCCCAGGGCGTGCTGTCGCTGCCCGTGCAGCCGTTACGCTTCAAGATGTCGTCGCGCGCGGGCGCGGTGCCGTAGCTGTCGTTCTTCGGCGTGGTGAGCGGGCCGATCGGGTTCTCCATGTCCTGCAGGCCGTTCAGCATCATCGCTGCGACGGGCACGTCCGTGCACGCTGGACGCTGAATGCGCATGCCGCCCGCGGCGGTGCCGATGCCGCGGATCACGCCCGCGCGCGCGCAACCGAGCATGTACGTTTCGAACGCGCCGCTGCTGTAGCCGTCCATGAAGACTTTGCCTTCGTCGACGCAGTAATGCGCTTCGAGATCGGCTAAAACCGCGTCGAAATAGGCCGGATCGGGCGTATTCGTGTAGTCGTCCGCGAAGCAGGCGCCGCCTTTCCACACGTAGCTCAGGCCGACTTGAATCGCGTCGGTTTCGCCTTTGGACAACGCGGTGAGCCCGCCACCGTTGCCGCTCTTGCCGTCTCCGCTGCCGCAGCCGCCGCCGCCCATGCTGATCGCGTAGGACTTCGTCTTGTCGTAGTTGGCCGGCAAGCGGACGAAGTAGTTGCGATGCGTCCACGTCCACGGCGCGGGCGAATCGGGCGGGTTGGCGGAGATGAACGCGGGATCCACGCCGGTCACGTCGATGTCGTGCTCGACCCAAGTGTCCGAGCTGTCGCCAGCGGGTGCGCCCATGCCGCAGCCGGCGCTGTTGCCGCGCGGCGTGTCGTAGTGAGTGCTGCCCGTGCTTCCCGCGCTGCCTGCACTTCCCGTGCTGGTGCTTCCAGCGCTACTCGTACTCCCGGCGCTGCTCGTGTTTCCCGCGCTTCCCGCGCTGCCAGAGCTCCCACCCCCAGAAGAAGACGAACTGCCCGAAACGCCCGTCGAGCCCGACGCGCTCGTGCTTCCCGCGCTGCTGCTGCCGCTCGAGCTCTGCGAACTCGAACCTGCAATCGAGTTGAAGTTCGGCGACGGAGCTTGATCGCTCGAGCACGCGTTGAACGACGCAAGCGCGAAAAAGGTCGAGAAAAACGGAGCAATCCTCGCGGCGAGCCGTCGAGTCTTCATGAAATATTCTCCTGTTGCAGCACGAAAGCAGCGACCAGCTCGTTAGTGTCCGGCTCGCTCGGCAGTCGGTGACTGCGCTCGAAAGATTGCCGCGAGCGGCGCAGTTGGCTCGATCGCGCAGGGCGTCAGCGCGCGATTGCGCGTGGAGACGCCATCAGAACGATAAGAAGTGATCAACCTACACCTCGCGCTCGGAGCTACACCGAACGTGCGAGCACGAAGGCCATTCGGGCACTTCGGCCTCGCGCACTTCCGGAGGCCCGATATGCGATCACACATCTTAGTTTCCGCGCTCGCCTTGTCCGTTTCGGCACTCGCTGCCTGCAGTGCTTCGTCCGAGGGCACGCCGCCGCGCAGCGGCGACGGCTCGAGCGGTAGTTCGTCTACTTCTTCGGGCGGCTCGTTCAGCACAGGTGGTTCGTCGACGGGGTTCTCGGGTTCGACCAGCAGCGCCTCCGGCAGCACGAGCACGGGTTTCGGCGGATCGACGTCGACGGGTGGCACGAGCTCGAGCGGTTTCAGCGGTTCGTCGAGCTTCGCCGGCGCGCCATCGGGTAGCGCAGGCACTTCGACGGGCACGGCTGGCACCGGCACGACCACGGCTCCTTCCGGGACTTGCACGATGACCGCGGTCGCCACGGGCACGAGTGGTTTGATCGACAATTTCGATTCCCACGTGGCCGGCAGCACGTTGCTCCCCGGTGGCACGATGGCGGACGGCCGCGTCGGCGGCTGGAACATCGACAAGAGCGGCACTGCGGTCACGACTTCGACCGCCGTGCCTGTGACGGGCGGCGACGGCGGCGGCATGGCGCTCAACTTCAAGGGCACCGACAACATCACGGCGATGCCGACGCCCGGTTGGGGCGCGGATGCGGCGGTCGCGATCGCCGGCACGGGCAACTGCTATGACGCATCGGCCTACAAGACCGGCATCAAGATTTCGTTGATGATGGGCTCGGGCATCCAGAACGGCAGCGTCGTCGTGTCGGTGCAGACCGCGGAAGACTTGGCGACGAACTACGCCTCGGGTCCGCAAGGCAAGACGATCATGATCACCAATTCATGGGCCGACTACATGATTCCCTGGGGCGATCTGATGACGACGTACGGCACGCCGATCCCGCTCGATCTCAAAGAGGTCCACGCGGTCGTGATCGCGACCTCAGCGACGACCGCCGCGAACTTCGACGTCTGGGTCGACAACGTCAGCTTCTACTGATTGGGGCTCAAATCTCGCCGTTTTTCGCCGAGTAGCCGCATGCTTGACGGCCGCGAGTTTCGTGTAGACTCGCGGCCGTGACTTTTCCGGTTCTCCCAGGCGCTGAGCCGTGGTCGTCGAATGGTTCCGGTGCGCGCGCGCGGATCGGGTTTTTGTTGGTGCACGGGTTCACGGGCAGCCCGGCGTCGTTGCGACCGTTGTCGGCGTTGCTCGCTGCACGCGGCTTCTCGATCGAGCTCGTGCGCTTGCCCGGTCACGGCACGCACTTCCGCGACATGATGCACACCCGCTACGACGATTGGCGCGGTGAAGTGCGGCGTGGCCTCGACGCGCTCGCGGCGCGCACCGAGCGCGTGGTCGGGCTCGGATTGTCCATGGGTGGCACGTTGGTGCTCGATGCCGTATCGAAAGATGCATCGCGCGTGACCGGCGTGGTAACGATCAACGCGCCGGTGCTCGATCGCGACGGGATTTTGGTCAAACTCGCGCCGTACCTCGAGCATGTGCTACCGCTCGTGCCGGCGAGCGCCGCGGGCCTCACCAAAAACGACATCGCGAAGCCCGGCCAAAACGAGCTCGGCTACGGCTGGGTGCCATCGAAGGCCGGCAACTCGCTGGTTCGCGAGTTCCCGCGCATCCGCGAGCAGCTCGCGAATTTGACTTGCCCGGCGCTGGTCGCTTACTCGCGCGCCGACCACAGCGTGTCGCCCGAAAACTCGAAAGCCATTTTGCGCCTACTCGGTAGCCGCGACATCACCGAGCTCGTGCTCGAACGCTCCTATCACGTGGCCACGCTGGACTACGATCTCGAGCTGATCGAAGAGCGTGTGACGAACTTCGCAGATCGCGTTTGCGCTTGAGTCGTCACGTCTAGCGGTTTCGGATTTCAGATTTGAAGTTGCACGTGCAACTTGGTTCGGAGCGTTCAGACCCGATCCGCGACAATCCGCGCGACGCGTACCGGCGCGGGTAAGCCCTTCAGTTTCGCTTCGAAGTGCTCACTGATTGAAAAGCCCGAGAGCCAGCCAGCGCGTTGGGCTTCGTCCGCGAAGAGCCCGTCGATGATCACTTCGCCGGCGCCGGATGCGCCTTGCAAGCGCGCCGCGACGTTCACGGTTTGGCCGAAATAATCCAGGATTCCGTTGGCCGTGACGACGTAACACGGCCCCGCATACACGCCCACTTTGAGGAACGTGCGCGCCGCATCTTCGTTGCCCGCGCGGAACGCCGGGAACGCGCGATGCATCGCGAACGCGGCGCTGAGTGCGTCGCGCTCTTCGACGAATGCGGCCATTACGGCATCTCCAATCGTTTTGACGATCGTGCCGCGGTGCTCGGCGATGATCGCGCTGAGCACGTCGAAGTGCTCTTGCACGACTTTGAACGCCTTGGCATCCCCCACGTTGTGATAGAGCGCGGTCGAATCGGTGAGATCAGTGAACAAGAGCGCGACCCGCGCGACGCGCAGCGTGACGCCCGAGCGCAACAAATCGGCCGAGAATTGGCGACGGAACTCGGGCAGCGTACTCACGAGGTGCGCCGTCGCTGCGCGGCTCGCCCATTCCAGGCGTTCGAGTTTGACGTGACGTTCGTCGCCGCCGCTCTGCGCGATGGTCAGAGTCGCGCCGGGTTTCAGCGTCGCGTTCTTCGGTTCGATGCTGTCGCCGTCGGCTCGAAAGTGCGCGCTCGCGTCGCTCGCATCGGGCTCGATCTCGAGCGCCGCCGTCGCGCCGCCGCGCACGAAGATGCGATAGCGCCCGGGTCTTTCCGGCGCGTTCAGCGTGACCTGGCCATTCGGCGGCAAAATGGTTTGCGCCATGACGTGCGGCGTGCGCATGGGACCCCCAATACAAAAAGGACCGGGGTCCGGCTTTCTGAGCGCTGGCGCGGGCAAAAACGTGGCTTCGACCGCGCGATCGAGCTCGATTTCGTACGAGAGATCGCAGAGCTGGCAATGTCCGCCGCTGCTGAGCTCGCTCAAGGACGCTTGGCGCGCGTTCGCGGTGCGGCAACTCGGGCAAACCAAATCCCAACGCAGCTCGAGCAAGCCGTGGACGACGCTCGCGAGGCAGACCGCGAGCAACTCGCGGCCGTCGACCGACCACTGCTCGGCGAGATCGAGCGGACGAATGCGGGACACGTCCGCGTCGCTGCCGCTCTCGACGAACTCCGCGAGGCGTGCGGCCAGTGGCTTGCGCTCGTCGTTCAGGTTCGCGATCAGCGCACTCTTCGCGCGCTCGAGTACGGCTCGGTCGGTCTCCGTGTTCGTGATCCGAAAACAGACGCCTTTTCCGGCCTGAATATCGCGATCGACGGCCTGAAATTCGGCCTCGATGCGATCGAGCATGCGCGAGACTTGCAGCCGCACGATCGGTCCGACGATCGCGTAACGCGGCTCGATCGCGATGCGCACCGTGAGCCGCGTACCGCCTTCCGGGCGCGGCACGAGCGTGAACGCGTGCTCCATTGATTTCAAGAGCCCCGAGCGCAGCACGCGTCGTACGCTGAACCGTTCGTTCTCGACCCACTCGAACGGGCGCTCTTCGTATTCGATTGGAAAGCCGGCGGAGACGGTGCGCACGATGAAGCGCGCCGCGCTCGCGTCGCTGTTCGGCGTGAGCTCGAGCGAGCCGAGCCCGATGGCGCGGTTCATGCGCTCGGTATCGCCGACCGCGCACCACAGCGCGGCGCGCTCCGATTTGAGGTCGATCTGCCGCTCGACGACGACCTGGCTCATCGTTTCCGACCTTAGCAAGGGCGCGTTCGAAAAGCCCAATCAACGCGGAATTTGCGGCTTTTCCGCGCCAAAGCGCAATTGTCCGGAGCACGAAATGTGGGCGCAGTGCCGGCGATGCTCGCGGTTTCCGAGCTCGAGGTTACACTCCGCGCGCGATGAGGTTCCGAGCGATCGCCATGGCTAGCGAGCGCAGCAACGCGGTCGGCACCGTGGAGCTCGAGTGCGCGCCGTTCGGGCTCTCGCTCGTGTACGTCGGCGTGGGCGGATTCGCGGACGGCTATGTGCCGACCAACACCGCGCAAAATGAAAAGCTCACCGTGCCGTGGCCCGAAGTCTCGGAAGCCTCGGTCGACGGCGAGCAAGTCTTTCTCGCGCTCGACCCGAAGCTCGGTCCGCTCAATCGCTTGTGCCTGG
>DASYCL010000807.1:0-10826 GCA_036500245.1 Polyangiaceae bacterium
GTTCAGGTCGGCGAAAACTACTGCCGCGGCGCGCTTTTCACGTTGAGCCAAGCGCAGCCCTTGGCGCGCCAGTTCGAGCCAGCCGCGCCGGTTGTATAGGCTCGTGAGCTCGTCGCGCAGAGACAAGCTGCGAAGCTCGTCGGCTTGCAAGGCCAAGCGCGCTTCGGCATTGTGCCGCTCGGTTACGTCGCGCGCGGTCGTCTGCACGCTGAACACTTTGCCGTTCGCGTCCCGCAGCGCGCCGAAGCTGAGCTCCATCCAGCGATAGCTGCCGTCTTTGTGGCGCAAGCGATACTCGAGCGGCGTGTCCTTGAAGCGCTCGTAGATCGGCACTTCTTGGTGCGGTCGCACCATTGCCAAATCGTCCGGATGGACCAGAAATAGCGGCGGAAAGGCCAGAAATTCCTCGGGCTCGTAGCCCAGAATGCGCTCGACCGACGGACTCACGTAGTTGGTCTTCGCGTCCAAATCCATCAGCCGCACGAGATCGCTGCTATTCTCGGTCAAGAGCCGAAAATGTTGTTCGCTCGTGGCAAGCTCTTCAGCGATGCGGCGGAGCTCCTCGGCGTCCCGGTGCACGCTGAGCAGGCTGAAGAACGAGACCGCGATCGTCAACGCCGAGCCGATGCCGATGCCCCAGATCGCGGCCAGCTGCGCGTGTTCGGCCTCTAGCTTGCGGATCTCGAGCAAGCGATGTTCTTCCGCGTCCATCTCGACGGCGGCCTTGCGCAGCTCTCCCATGATCGACGCGCCGTGCCCGCTGCGAACGATCATCAGAGCTTGGGTGTACTCGCCGTTTTGCGACAGCGAAATCACCTGCGTCATGAACGCGAGTTTCTCGTCGATCGACGTCGAGAGTCTGCGTAAGCGCGTCTCTTGACTCGGATTGTCACGCACCAACTCAGCGAGCGCTGCGAGTCGCTCGGGCACCGAATTTTTGGCCGCGACCGCGGTCTCGAGTAGCTGCTCGTTGTGAGTGAGCATGTAGCCGCGGTTGGCGTCCTCCGCATCTGCCATCGCAGAAACGACATCGTCGAGCGTGGCTTGAACCTGCAGTGTGTGCTCGATCCAACGCTCGGCGCGAACGTAGCGACGCCCGCTCACGTACGAAAGCCAAGCCATCACGGTGACGAGCCCGAAGATGACTCCCCAGAGCAAGCGCTTGGTGCGAAGCAGAGAGGCCATGGCGAAAGGGCTGCAGGTACTTGCCGCTTATGATTCGAGACCCCCCAGTATCGCTCGCCCTTAGCGCGCTGCCAATCGGGTTCGGGCGCTTCGCCGCGCGGCCGCAGCGGTTACGGCGCCGCTCGCAGCGTGCCAGGCGCGCCTGCGGCCTTCGCGCTGTCACGTAGCGCTTTTGCTGTTTGCTTGGCCGCGCTGCTCGAGTCTTTGGCCAATTTTTTCTGTTCGGGTGCGCGCAAACCATGCGCGGCCTTATCGAAACGCATGCTCAGATCTTCCCAAAATTTCGGATCGTTTTGGGGGGGCACCAAGCTCAAGAGATACGCCGCGTCGAAGGCGGCGAGCGGCGCGCTGTCGTTTTTCTGCGTGGCCAGCTGATCGAGCTCGGTCACTTGCCCGGTGCCACTCGGCAACAGCGGACCATGTAAGAGCAGGTCGCTCGCATCGTGAGGCCCGTTTTTGAGCGCGCTGCCGAGCGCGCGATAGAGCGCGACTTCGGGCGTCGGCTTGCTCAGCGTGCCGCCGAGCTCGACGGCGTTCGCGAAGTCTTCGGCGCGCAAATAACGACGCCCGCGCTCGATCAGCGCGCGCACGAGCAAAGTCTTCGCTGCGTCGTCCAGTTGTGACGGGCTCAGCCGCTGCGCGATCGCTTGCGGCAGACCACGCTCGATCAGCGCGCGCAACAGCGGCGCGTCGACGCTGGCGGTGGTGAGCAAGAATCCAGCGTAGAAAGTCGGCAAACGCGCGGCCAGCTTTTGCTCCAGCGAACCTTCGCCGAGCGGCGCGAGCGCTGGTAACAGCAATTGATCGAGCGCATCGATGCGGCGCCCGGAATACACTTCGGACAGCAGCTTGCGCGCGCGCTCGACGCGCGGATCGACCAAGACGCCCTCTTTCGCGAGCTCGCGCAAGCCGACGAGGGCCGCGTCGCGCCCGCGCGCTTTGCGCGGTTCGAGGGCTTCGTCGAGCGCGGCGTAGTAAGCTTCGCGAACCGCGGCGTCGTCGCTCATCTCTTTCGGCAACGCGACGGCGCGCGCGACCGCAACGAAGCGCATGTCGGCAAGGCCTGCCTCGGTCGCGAGCACGCCTTTGGCGTACGGCGTGAGGCTCGGTCCGATCGCGGACAAATCGTGAATCGCCGCGGCTTGTCCAATGATCCAGGGTTTGAGCGTGCTCTGAAAGAACTCGTTGAAGTGCGGTTTGTCGAATGGCGCGCTGAGCGCGGGCGCGGCTAACGCCACACGCGAAAGCCGGCCTGCGGCTGCGAGCGCGATCAGCGTGTCTTCGATGCGGCGATCAAGCCCGGGCCTTCGCGGGTCCAAAAACGGGAGCGCGAGCGCATCCGCGCAGCCGATCGGCGCGAGCTCGGCGCGCAACGCGCGCACCAGGCCCGGCGGAAATTCTTGAGCTTGTTCGAGGCAGCTGAGCGCGTCGTCGCGCAGCGCGGCGTCGCCTACGTCGAGCGCGGCGGCGAGGGCTTCGCGCGGAGCCGCGCCGTTCGCGCACACGGCTGCGGCGTGGGCCGCGAAGCTCTGACAAATCGCATCCGGCGCGGGCACACCCGCAGGCTCCGGCACGAGGCTCACTTTCTGCTTGCTCGGCTCGACCGGCTTCCAGCTGCTCGCCGCGGGTTCTGCGGGCGCCCGTGGCGGGGCCGCAATTTGCGGCGCGCAGGCCGAAAGGAACGCGCTGACTGCGCCGAGCAGGGGCCAAAAGCTACATCGCATCACCGCGATAGGACTCGCAAATATTGCCCGGGTCAACTCGCGGCGTTAAGTTTTGCCGGCTTTCGCCGCAAGTATTCGAGGTACGGGGGCGTGCACCGGGCTCAATGCAGGACGACTCACACGCGAAGCGCACCATTCTCGTGATCGACGACAGCGAGGTCGTGCTCGAGATGACGCGTTTTACGCTCGAGCGAGCGGGCTTTCGCGTGCTCACGCGCGACCGCGCGCAGGGCTCGATCGTCGCCATCTTGCACGAGCAACCGGACCTCGTGTTGCTCGACGTGAACATGCCGAGCATGTCGGGTGAATCGATCGCCGAGATCCTATCGCGCGCGGGCCCGGCGCGCGGCACGACGATCGTGCTTTATTCGAGCCTGCCCGCCAACGCACTCAGGATGAAAGTGCTCGCCAGCGGCGCGCACGGCTTCATCCAAAAAACCAGCGTGCAAATCGATCTGATCCGACAAGTGAAGGCGTTTTTCGAGCCGAGTGACTCGCAGGGCAAAATGCGCCGCGCCGCGCTGAACCTGAGCGAAGAACCGGTGATCTCGAGCTCGCGCATTCGCTCTTCGGCTGTCGTCGATGAGCAAGTGACGTTTTCGCCGCCCAGCAGCGGCACGCCAGCGTCTTCGGATCCCGCGCTGCAGCCGCCGAGCGCGAGCGCGCCTCCGCCGCAACGCACGAGCGGCACGCTCCGGCTCACGCTTCCGACCGCGCTCTTCGTCGACGACGACATCACGATCTTGAGCGCCTACCGCCGCGCGTTCACCAGCGATGACCTGAGCGGTGAATACTTGACCTCGGCCGATCAAGCGGCGCGCCGACTCGAGGCGCCGGATCGACCGGACGTCGTCGTGACCGACTTGGTGCTCCCGGGCATGACGGGCATGGAGCTCTATCGTCGCGCGCTCGAGCTCGACCCGACTTTTCGTCACCGCTTCGTGTTCGTCAGCGGCGCGCAGACGCTGAGCCACGTTGCCGCGTTCTTGCGTGAAGTCGGCGGCCGCGCGCTGGAAAAGCCGATCGACATGCATCGTTTGCGCGACGCAATTCGTTACTCGGCAACCGGCGCGCGCATCTTCCGCAAACACAGCGCGGGAGGCTGAGCCGTTGAACCCGCGATTGTGGCGTTTGTGGCGCGCCGCAGCTCGCTCCCGAAGCTCGCGTCGCGTGTTAGGCTTCGTGAATGACTCGCACGAAGCTCGCGCTCGTTTGCTGCTTGCTCTTCGTCGGTTGCACGAAATCGCAGGACACGACGCTGCGATCGCCGTCGCTCGACTACGAACCGCCGCCGCCCGAGAGCGCCGCGGATGGTCAGCCCGTTGGCGCGGATCGCGTGGCGCCTGGCGACAAGCTCGATCAGGGTGTGTCGACGGCGGGACCTGCGCCGGGGTGGAGCGCGGACAAATCCGGCCCGGCGTACGATCCCAAAAAGCGCGTCGGCGGCGCGGTCGATCCGCCGCCGGAGCGCGGCGCGTCACAGAAGTAAAACGAATCTTCGCGGCTTCGCGGTTCTCGCGTGACGGTGAAACCGCGACTTATCGATGTCGAGTTTGCGCGCGTGAAGCGCGCCGCATGTAGGCGGAGCGAACACTCGAATCAGTCAGTGAATTGACCTGGGGGGTTTGAGCGTCCTACCGTTCCGAACTCGTGTTCGAAGGAGGATCAATACGATGCGTGCTTTATCAGCTTCTTTAGCAGTAATTTTTGCGTTGAGTGCAGTCGCGGGCATGGCCGCGTGTTCGTCGAGTGATGACACCTCGGCAGCGGGCAGCGCGGGCGACACCAGTGCGGGTGGGACGACCAGCACGGGCGGAACGACCGCGGGCGGTACAACTGCCGCGGGCGGCGCGGCGGATTGCACCTTCGCCAGTGACGACTGCGGTACCTGTATCGGTACCAACTGCCAGGCTGAAGAACAAGCCTGTACGACCGATCAAATGATGTGCGAGGCGCCGTTTTTCGGGCTCGCCGACTGCGTTTGCGGCGGAACGATGTCCCTTTCCGACTGTGAAACCGCATTCAAGACCGCTGGCGGCGACAAAGCGACCGCCTTGGCCGATTGCTTCGACGCAAACTGCACCACCGCGTGTCAGTGAGTCTCAAGCCGCGCGCATGAGAGCGCGGCGAATCAAAAACCCGGATCGTCGCCGTTTGGCGATCCGGGTTTTTTCGTCGCGCCGTCGTCGTTGCCCGTGGTGTACGGGTTGGCGTGTGCCGCGGCGGGCAGATCCGCGCTCTTGGCCTTGCGCGCTGCGGTCTGCGCGGCTGCGGGTGCCGGCGTTGAATCGCCGTCCGCGCCGGTATTTTCGCTAGTTTTGTTGGGGGGCATGCTGGGCGCGTTCGGAGGCGTAGCCGCGGCACCCGCTGCGGCTGGCTTCCACTGCACGCGCGGCGCGCGATGCTCCACACTGAGCGAATCCACGTCGACCACCGAGGTCGCGCCTGCGCTCTCCGCTGGCGACGCTGGGGCTGGCGCGGATTCCGGCGCGGGCTTCACGGCGAGCGGAGTCGCGCTGAGCTGCGTCGTGGCGAGTGAGAGCGGCTCGCGGCGCAGCTTCAACGTGCGCACGACGAACGCGCCCGAGCCGGACGCCGCAATGAACACCAGCACCGCAATACCGACCGAAACCCAACGCGGCTGCGCGCGCCACGGATAGTGAAGCGCTGCGAACGGTGAGGAGCGCGCCGGTGGCGCCGGCGAAGCGCGTCCCAAGAGCGGCATCGCGGTGATCGCGGCGCGCGGCGGTGTCGATGGCACTTCCGCGCGCGCGTTCGTCGGATCCAACTTTGCCACTGATTCAGGCTGCGCCCTGGCGTCCGCAGTCGGCGCGGGCTCCTGCGCAACTGCCGCCGGCGCGCGTGGAATCGGTGTCGGCGGACGTCCGGGCGGTGCCGGTCGCGATGAGCGGCGTGGGGGTGCCGGCGGCGTCGCCGGAAGCGGCCGCGCGCGTGGCGCCGAGCTCTCCGATTTTTCCAGCGCAAACTCCAAGGTTTTCGCCGGTTTCTCGTAGCTCGCCAGGGCATTCGGCAGTGCCGGCTTGTTGCGCTCGGGTGCCGGCGGTGGCGCGGTCTGCGGGCCACTGCCCGCCGGAATCAGTGTACCGACAGGCCGCCACTCGGGCATGCCCGCGCGCCAAACCAACGCGCCCTCGCCGAGCCTGCCCGAGCGCCGCGCGATGATCAGCTGCTCGATCGTCATCTCGACGGTTTCGGTGCCGCCGAGATCGACGTACCAAAGCGGCTTGTCCGTGCCCGGCGTGACGGCCGCTTGCGCTGGCGACGAGGGCCTTCGCGGTGGCGCGTCCGGCGGCGGCGGGATCGAGCGCATCGGCGCGCGCGGTCCGCGTAGCGCGGGCAATTGCGAGGCCGAACTCGCGACGCGCGTCGCGGCGTCGTCTTCGTCGTAGATGCTGGCGCGCACGTCGCTCACACGCGGGGATGAGCGCATTGCGGCGATCTCCTCGAGCGAAGAGAACATGTGCGTCTCTTCGTCGTCATAGGCTTCCGCGAGTTCACCGGGCGGCGCGGGCGCGGGATCCGAGCGCCTTTCTTCCGGCAATGCGCGGTCGAGCCGCACGAATTGGCCGCATTCACAGCGCAGTACGCGCTGCGCTCGCGCACGGGCCGCGCTCATCACGTGGCGCTTGCCACAAGTGCCGCAGGCGACCTCGTGCAGTCCGGACATCTGAGCCGCGGAGCATACCTCCGCGGCCACATCCGGCAAATTCCGGTGAAAAAGCCTTAAAACACCAGCGCGCCGTGCACGCCGAGCACGTAGCTGTCGAACGCCGGGTCAGTTCCGCTTTTCAGCATACCGTTATAACCCGCGTGAATGCCCAGATCGATCAGCGGGAGCAGCGTGAGATCGAGCGTGACACCGGCGTCGAAAGTAGCGCCGGAACGGCCGATGTCGGACTCGCTGAGGTGGCCGTAGCCGAGATGCGTGTAGATACCCGGTTCGAGGATCTTGCCGAATTGGAGCCGGCCGCCGACGATGCCTTGCGAGAACTTCGCGCTCGCATCACCCGAAAACGTGTGATAGCCGCCGCCGATTTCGGGCGTGAGCTGCAGAAGCAACAGATCGAGCTTGTAGCCGAGTCTGACGTCGAAGCCGGTGCCGCTGCCGACGGAGGGCTCGTTGATGCCGTTCGTGTAGTCGAGATCCACGCCGATGGCGGTGCCGCTGCTAGCGCGCGCTTCACGCGCCGCGCCGAACACGACGAAGCCAAAAGCAAGCGCGGGGATCACGCGACAAGCCAAAGAAAGCCGGACAGACATCGTCTCGCTCCTCGTTGAAAGTTAGTTTCGTTAGACAGCAAAGCACGAGTGATATTCAAATCAAGTCAGCTCGACTATAAGGGATTGTTGCTACGCGGAACACGCGTGGCAGGTTGGATCGCGGACGAGTTTTGGGACAAATTGTCGCCACCGCGTCGCGTCCTTTGATCTACGCTGCCGCGCATGAATCAAGTGGTCGTGATCACGGGCGCGAGCTCTGGCATCGGAGCGGCGCTGGCTGCGCTGCTCGGAGCGCGAGGCGAAAATCTGGTGCTCGCCGCGCGCCGCAAACCCGAGCTCGACGCCGTCGTCGCGCGCTCCGGCTCGGCGATCGGCGTGGTCGCCGACGTCACGAATCGCGCGGAGGTCGAACGCATCGCACAGGCCGGCCTCACGAAATTCGGGCGCATCGATGTGTGGGTAAACAACGCGGGTCGAGGAATATCTCGCTCGGTTCTCGACTTGAGCGATGAGGATTTCGAGCAGATGATGAGCGTGAACGTGAAATCCGCGCTGTACGGCATGCAAACGGCCGTGCCCATCTTCCGCCATCAGGGCAAAGGTCAGTTGATCAATGTCTCGTCCGTGCTCGGGCGCGTGCCGCTCGCGCCGTTTCGTTCGGCGTACTCCGCGTCGAAGCACGCGCTGAATGCGCTCACTGCCAGCTTGCGTTTGGATCTGCGCGCGGAGCCGAATATCTTCGTTAGCAGCGTGCACCCGGGCGTCGTCAAAACCGAATTCGGGCTTCGAGCTTTGCACGGCGGAGTCGACTCGCGTGCGATTCCGAATGCGCAGAGTGCGGAAGAAGTCGCGCAAGTGATCGCGAGCGTGATCGATGAGCCGCGCGCGGACGTGTACACGAGCGCGCACGCGAAGCAGCTGGTCTTGAACTACTACGGCGCCGAAGACATGGCCGAGGCCGAGCGCAAACCGCCGTTTTTTACGCCATGAACGCGCGGCGCTCCGCGTACGCGCTGTGCGCGCTGATCGGTAGTTTGTTTTTCAGCCGAGCCGCGCGCGCCGAGACATTGCAAACCGCCATCGGCAGCAAAGCCATTCCGCTCGGCGACACGCGCGTGGCGTGCGCCGCACCCGGCGGCGGCTGGGTGATCGAACCCACGTCGCTGCTGCATGCGGTGCGTCCCCCGGATTCGACCGACGCGGTCGGCAGCGTCGTCGAATTGAAAGTCGCGCCGAGCCTCGCGGCGTGTTCGACCGGCTCGACCATTGTGAAGCTCGTCGCCACCGCGCGGCCGCCGAGCATCGATCCCGGCGGCGTCACGCTACAACCCGATCAAGGCAAAGCCGACGTGCGCGGTCATCGCTTGACCGGTGCTGCGCTCGCGTGGCGCAGCAACACGGCCTCCGGCGTGGACGTCTGTGAGTCACCCAAGATCGAAAATGGCACCGAGCATTGTTCGTTCAGCGTCGGGCGCGGGCTGCCGGCGGATCCGAACAGCGGCAGTCTGTCGTTGATCGCCGCAGGCGGGCATGCCGGCTCGGATGTCGTCGACTACGACGCGGACGGCAAGCTGGTTCCGCCTGCGAATTTGGTGCTCGCGCCGTCACGCGTCGTGTTATCCGGCGTGATCGCGCCGGACGCTTCGATCGATTTGTCGACCGGTCGCGGCGAAGTCGAGCTCACCCACCCGGACGCCGTCGCCGGCGTGGACTGCGGCGCAGAGCGCTGCGAGATTTTTCACAATGCGCTCGTCGTGCGCTCGCTGTCGAGCAACGTGAGCTCGGTGGACGTGAAGTTCCGGCTCACTCCTGGCGTGTTCGTAGCCAAGGGCACGAGCTTCGATTCGACGCCGATTGCGCGCCTCGCGGTCGTGCATTGCCCGATGTCCGTGCCGTCCGGGCCCGTCCTGCGCAACACGAGCAGCGCGCGAATGGTGCTGCGCATCGAAGGTCGCTGCGCCAATGAAGTTCCGTCGCTGCGCTTCTTGATCGGGTCGGACTCGGTCGAAGTACTCGAGTCGCTGGTCGATTCGACGGGCACGGACGTGCTCGTCCAAGTCGGCAGTACGAACGCGCAAGCGCTGACCGTCACCGCAGTGCACAACGACGACCCGGGCGTTGCCGTCGCGGTCGCGCGCGTGGAGACCATCGCGCAGCCGCAGAGCAGCGCATCCCTGGAAATTCCCGGGCACAAGAACTTGAGCTTCGTGCCCACCAATCGCCCGGCGATCGTGCATGTGCCGCCGCTCGAGCACCACGCGCACCTCGTGCCGCTGGCGGTGCCCGGTGTGTACAGCGTGCAAAAACAAGGCGCCGAATACAGCGTGACCGGCGATCCGGACGCGGCGGGGCTCGCCGCGCTGCGCTTCGGCTATCGCAACGACGCCTTGCCCGGCGATCTTGCGGATGTCGATCTCGGTGTGCTCACGAGCGCGCTGCAGCGCAACATTCACGAAGCCAACTTGCCGGCGCCGATCGGCGGCTCCGCGCTCGGCCCGCATCCGATCGTCGAATTCGTGTGCGGCACGTCCGACAACGTCACCGAGCGGATCATGCCCGGGGTCACCGCGCACTTACCCTTCGAAGCGCGTGACAATTGCCGGCTCATCTTCCATCGCGACCGGCTGCCGGCGAGCTACGGCACCCAGAAATTGAATTTGGAGATCGACGTCGTGGACTCGGATGGCGGCACGCGCGCCGAAGGTCACGTCTCCGAGACGATCGTGATGCGCTCGGGCGGGCAGCCGATCTACGCCTGGATCCAAGGTGTGAAAGCGCCGTTCGATCGCGTGCTCGTGCGCATCTCGCACGCTGCGGATGAAGCGCATTACGTGGGCGGAGCGGAGATTCAAACCGGCGCGCCCGAAGTCAAATGGACGGTGGTGCTCGGCACCGGTCACGCGCGCCTCTACGCGACGACGGCGATCCCGACCGGGCTCTATCGGTTCGGAGACAGGGCGCACAGCGGCGTGCTCACGCTCAACTTCGGCATCGTGTCACGACTCACTTGGCTCAGCGCGGACGGTCATGAAGGCTTCCTCGGGCTCGAGGGAGGGATCATGGCGATCGGGCTTGCCAACGACACCAGCAACACCGGCAATTCCTTGACTCAAGTCGGCGCGGTCGCCGGCATTGGTTTGAGTGTGCCGATCGCCAATCGTTCCACGCCGACCCAAGCGTCGATCAATTTGCACGGCTGGTTCGAGGAAAACATCTCGCATAACTCTGGCGATACGGGCAGCCGTGCGGCGTTCATTTTTGGTCCGAGCATCTCGATCGGCAACGTGGGCACCAATTTGTAAAACTCGGCGGAGCGCGTCATTGACCCGCGCATTGCGCGCTTCGAGGTTCACCGCTAGGCTTTCGCCATGAGGTTTTGGGTGCGCTGGGGTCTTGCCGCTCTGCCGCTGTTCGTGGCGGCGATGTGGGCCTCGGGCTGCAGCAACTCCTGCCTCAATCCACAACCCGATCTCCCCTGCGGGTCGAGCGACTCAGCGATTGGTACGCCCTCGGGCGGGATGGGTGGCAGCAGCAATATCGGCTCGAGCGGCGGCGGGACGCTCGCGGTCGGCGGCTCGAGCTCGTCCGGTGGCGCAGGCATCAACACGGGAGCCGGCTCGTCGAGCGGAGGCGCTTCGAACGGCACCGCGGGCACTACTTCAACTGCCGGCATGG
>DASYCL010000808.1:0-3024 GCA_036500245.1 Polyangiaceae bacterium
AAGATCGCATCCGCCACCTGCTCGGCATCGAGGATCTGAGCGTGCGGTCGGCAGAGCGCGTGCTCGACACTGCGCAGGCCTTCCTCGAGGTCACGCGCCGGCCAGTGCGCAAAGTGCCGGCGCTGCGCGGCAAGACCATCATCAACGTGTTCTTCGAAGCTTCCACGCGCACGCGCACTAGCTTCGAGCTGGCCGGCAAGCGACTCTCGGCGGATGTGGTGAACATCAGCGGTTCGTCTTCGAGCACGAGCAAAGGCGAAACCCTACGCGACACCGTGAAAACGCTCGATGCGATGCACGCGGACGTGATCGTCGTCCGGCACGCCGCTTCCGGCGCGGCGCATTACGTCGCGCGCCACACGCGCGCTGGTGTCGTCAACGCGGGGGACGGCATGCACGAGCATCCAACCCAGGCTCTGCTCGACTCGTTCACGATTCGGCAGAGCAAAGGCCAGGATTTCAAGGGCATGAAAGTCGCGATTTGCGGCGACATCACGCACAGCCGCGTCGCGCGCTCGAACGCGATTTTGCTCGGCATCCTCGGCGCGGACGTGGCCCTGGCCGGCCCGCGCACGCTCTTGCCGACCGCGGTCGAAAGCTTCGGCTGCCGCGTGTACGATCGGATCGAGCCCGCGCTCGACGGCGCGGACGTGGTGATGATGCTGCGCATTCAGCGCGAGCGCCTGGGCGCGCCGCTCTTGCCCGCGCTCCGCGAGTACGCGCGCGTGTTCGGTTTGAACGCGGCCCGGCTGCGCTTGGCCAAACCGGACGCGCTCGTGATGCACCCAGGGCCAATGAATCGCGGCGTCGAAATTTCCGAAGAAGTGGCAGACGGCCCGCAAAGCGCGATCTTGAATCAAGTCGAAGCGGGCGTCGCGGTGCGCATGGCGGTCTTGTACATGGCTGCCAGCGAACCGGGCGCGCCGACCGACGGCTGAGCTCGACGCGATTCAGCCTATTTCGCGACCAAATCGACTTGCGTGGCTTGACTCGCCTCGCCGCCGAGGAAGCGGCCGGCGACGACCGAAAAACTCGCGGGCAAATCGGTCACCAAGAGCTCGAGTGGATTTTCGGGTGCGCTCTGGGTCGAGCTCGGCGCGAGTCGTTCGTCGCGAATCCATTCGGCGACCACGGTGGCCGTCGCTTCCGCGCTATCCACAATGGGCACTTCGCGTCCCGCGAGCTCGCGTGACACTTCGGCGATCAGATTTTTGAGCAATGGAAAATGCGTGCAACCGAGCACGATCACCGAAGCACCTGAGGCGATCAACGGCTCGAGATAGCGGCGCACCACGAGCTTCGGCACTTCGCCTTCGACCCAACCTTCTTCGACCAGGGGCACGAGTAGCGGCGCGGCTTGCGCCACGACTTCATAGCGCGTCGAGAGCTGCCCGACCGCGCGTGGATAAGCGCCCGAAGCGACCGTGCCGGTGGTCCCCAAAATCCCGATTTTCGGCGCGACTTCACCGATTTTCCCGAGCGCGTTCACGGCCGCAAGCGCCGCGCGCGCACCCGGTTCGATCACGCCGATCACCGGCAAATCGAGCTCCGCGCGCAAAATGTCGATCGCCACTGCGCTCACGGTGTTGCACGCGACCACGATGCCCTTCACGCCGCGCTCGAGCAAAAGCTCGGTGCAGCCGCGCGCATAGCGCACCACGGTTTGCGCCGAGCGAGTGCCATAGGGCACACGCGCCGTATCACCCAAATAGATGATGCGCTCGTTCGGTAGCGTTCGAAGCAGCGCGCGCGCGACCGTGAGCCCACCGAGCCCCGAATCGAACACGCCGAGCGGAGCCGCAGGATCTCGCGAGCCACGCATGGCGTCCGTCAGACGTCCTCGATCCGCAGGATGCGCGGCGCGCCTTTGAGAAAGGCTTGGCTCTGAATCGCTTGGACGGCGCGGCGTACCGCGCCCTCTTGGCAGCGGTGCGTGATGATGCAGACCGGCACCGCGTCGCTCTCTTCTTGCGCGCGCCCCTCTTGCACCATCTGCTCGATGCTGACGCCTTCGGCGCCGAGCGCGGAGGCGATGTGACCGAGCACGCCCGGATGATCGCCCACCGAAAACCGCAAATAGTAACGGGTTTCGACCAGCTCGCTCGGCATCAGCGCGCGCTCTTTGAGCTGAATTCCGCGCGTAGCGAGGCCCTGCTGGCCTTCGATGCGCGAGCGCGCGACATCGACGATGTCGGCCACGACGCTGACCGCCGTCGGCATGTCGCCCGCCCCGCGCCCAACCAACAGACAGGGTCCGAGCGCGCGGCCTTCGACGAACACGCCGTTCAAGACGCCGTCCACGTTTGCGAGCACGCTCTCTTTGCGCACCAAAGCCGGATGCACGCGTAGCTCGATCTGCTCGCCGCGGTCGTAGCCGATGCCGAGGTGCTTGATGCGGTAACCGAAGCGATCGGCGAATTGCAGATCGATCTCCTCGAGGTTCCGGATGCCTTCGACGAGCAAGCCCGCGGAATTCACGTTGCCACCGAACGCGAGCATGCTCATCACGAGCAATTTTTGCGCGGCGTCATGGCCGTCCACGTCGAGGGACGGATCGGGCTTTTCGGCGTAGCCGAGCTCTTGCGCTTGCTCGAGCGCAGTCGCGAAGCTGAGCCCCTCGCGCATCCGCGTGAGGATGTAGTTGCAGGTTCCATTCAAGATCGCGTGCACGCTCGCGACCGAGTCGCTGGCGAGGGCTTCACGCAGCGTGCGGATGATCGGAATGCCGCCGCCGACCGAGGCTTCGAACGCCAAATCGACGCGATTTTGAATCGCCTTTTGCACGAGCTCAGGGCCGTGTTTGGCGATCAGGAGCTTGTTCGCCGTGACGACGCCTTTGCTGCTGGCAATCGCACGCTGCAAAAAATCGAACGCGGGGTGCTCGCCGCCCATCACCTCGACCACGAGATCCACGCTCGGATCGTTGAAGATCACTTCCGGATCGGTGGTGATCCATTCCTTCTTGCACTCGGGGACGCGCTGTTTGTTCGGGCTGCGTACGAGCACGTGCGTGACTTCAATTTC
>DASYCL010000809.1:0-7706 GCA_036500245.1 Polyangiaceae bacterium
CTCGGCTTCGAATTCGAGCCGCGCGAACGGTTCGAGATCCGCCGTGAACGTCTTGGCTCGGAAGAACAGCGTCGCGCTCGACGACAAAACATAAAACAAAAACCCAGCGCCGAGCCGCGGCGGAAGCTCGAGGCTTTGCACCGTGCGCGCGGCCGGCAGATATTCGCGCGCGAGTTCGACCGCGCCGTCCGGTCGCGCGAGCACTCGCAATCCAAAGGCGACCAAACGCTGGCTCTTGTCGCGCTCCTCGCCGGCGGAGATCGTGTCTGAGCCGTCGAGCGGCGGAAACAAGCGTGGCGCGAACGCTTCGCGCGAAGCGTGCGGCGGCTCCGCTCTGGTCGCGAGCGATACCGGCTTGCTCGCGGCGACTGCTCGCGGCGTCACACGCTCACCGGCACAACCAAGAGCGAGCGCGGCGAACGCGCCGAGCCCCAGCGCGCGCGCGCGACGAGCGCGGCAAGCTGTGCGGAAGATTGGCGGGAAATACGCTCGGCCTTCGGCCATCCTTTTTAGCGTAGCGCCTCGCCGCGAGCCCGCGTAGGGATAACTCCCGATGAATCAAACGCGGCGCCCGACCTCGCCCCTCGCGGAAGAAATCCTAGGCTTGTATTTCCCCGTGCTCGACCACGGGTTCGTCTCGCTCGTCGACTACATGGGCACCGACGAATGCATCGAGCGCGCCGCGCGGGTGAGCTACGGTTACGGCACGCGTCAGACCAGCCAGACGCGCGGCTTACTCCGCTACTTGCGCCGCCATTTGCACACCACGCCGAGCGAAATGGTGGAGTTCAAATTCCACTGCTCGATGCCGATGTTCGTGGCTCGCCAGTGGATTCGACATCGCTCGGCGAACGTCAACGAATACAGCGGTCGCTACTCGCTGATGCCGATGCTGTTCTACACACCGAGCGAAGAGCAGCTTCAAACCCAGAGCAAGCGGAATAATCAAGGCCGGAGCGGCACCGCGGTAGAACCGGCAAAATACGCCGAGGCCGTGCAGCGCTGGAACGAGATTCGCCAGCAGAGCCGCGCCACCTATGAATGGATGACGAACGAAGACATGGCGCGCGAGCTGTCGCGCATCGATCTACCGCTCAGCACTTATACGCAATGGTACTGGAAGATTGATCTGCACAACTTGTTGCATTTCTTGAAGCTCCGCGTCGACGCGCACGCGCAGTGGGAAATTCAGGAATTTGGCCGCGTGATGGCGGGCATGTTGAAGCGCGTGGCGCCTCTCAGCTACGAAGCGTGGATCGACTACGAGGTTTGCGGTGCCCGCGTCAGCCGCATGGAGCTCGACGCGTTGCGACGTTTGGTCAGCGCCGAAGACGAGACCCTCCGCGCACGAGACGGCGCGAGCTTGAACTCGACGGCGCTCGCCGAGCTCGGCCTGGCCAAGCGCGAGGCGCGCGAATTGTTCGACAAGCTGAGCGCGAGCGCGGTGCCGGATTTCGAGCTCGATGTGTCACGCGCAAACTCGGCGGAAGTGTTCGCGGAGCGCTTCGCGGATGCCGTGCCGAGGGTCGACAAAAAGCCGAGCGAGTAACGGCCCGAGGCTCGGACGCGCGACTGGCGCTGCGGCGCTTCGAGTCTTATAAGTGAGGAAAACATGGCCTCGCCTGCCGAAAATCGCGACCGCGACTTGTCAGCGCTGGATTTGGACGACGAGATCCGCCGTTTGAAGCGCGAAAAAAACGCGGTGATCCTCGCGCACTACTATCAAGAAAGCGAAATCCAAGATCTCGCGGACGTGATTGGAGATTCGCTGCAGCTCGCGCAAGCCGCGCAAAAAACCAAGGCGGACGTGATCTTGTTTGCCGGCGTGCACTTCATGGCAGAGACGGCGAAGATCCTGAATCCGGAGCGCATCGTGCTGGTGCCGGACATGAAGGCCGGTTGCTCGCTCGCGGACGGCTGCCCCGTGGATCGCTTCAAGGCCTGGAAAGCTCGGCATCCTGGCGCGACCGTCGTCAGCTACATCAATTGTTCGGCCGCGGTGAAAGCGGAGAGTGACTACATCGTCACTTCGAGCAACGCGGAAAAGATCGTGAACGCGATTCCGAAGGATCAAAAAATCCTATTTGCGCCCGATAAGAACCTCGGCCGCTACGTCGCAAAAAAAACCGGCCGCGAGCTCGTGCTCTGGCAGGGCAGCTGCATCGTGCATGAGACGTTCAGCATGCGAAAGCTCGAGGACATCCGGGTGCAGCATCCAGACGCGAAAATCATCGCGCACCCGGAGTGCGAAGAACCGTTGCTCGATCGAGCCGATTTCATCGGGTCGACCGCGGCGCTCCTGCGCTTCGTCGAGAACGACAACGCGCAGAAATTCATCGTCGTGACCGAATCCGGCATTTTGCATCAAATGCAAAAACGCGCGCCAACGAAGATGTTGATCCCGGCACCACCGCTCGCCAACTGTGCCTGCAACGAGTGTCCGTTCATGCGCTTGAACACACCGGAGAAGGTCTACATCGCGTTGCGGGATCTCGAGCCGCGCCTCGAAATGCCCGAGGATTTGCGCGCACGCGCTCAAATCCCGATCGATCGCATGCTCGCGCTCAGCTGAGCGTCAATTTTTCTTTTCGATGCCCTGTCCGGGCAAGCGCCCGTACGCCTTTTGCGCGAGCTCGGCGAGGTTACCGCAATCGGACAGATCGAATTTGCCGACTTCGTAGGGATCGCGCTGCACGTCGTGACACTTCCAACCGACGTCCCACGCGCGCGACTCGACCTTGAGGTTCTTTTGCATGATGCCCCAATTCTCGAATGCGCAGCTCCAGACGCCGGCGCAGTTGCTCATCAAAAGCGGCTGGTCGCTGAGCGGCGCGCGCAACAAGCTGTGGCCAATCATGCGCGCTTGATAGCGCGCGATATTCGGATCGCCGCTGACGCCAATCAAATCCAAAATCGTCGGCGCCAAATCGACGTGAAATAGATATTGGTCTCGTTTGCTCTTCAGCGTCGCTTCTTCTTCGGCGGTGAGCGTGCCGGGCGGCGCGTCGATCCAAGCGGGGACATGGATTTCTTCGTCGAAAACGCTGAACGTGTGGCCCATCTGGCCGTGCTCGCGGAAGGCTTCGGCGTGATCGCTCGTGTAAACGATCACCGTGCGCTTGCCAGCCTCGGTCGAACGCACGTACGCGAGCATCTTCGCGAGGTGCTGGTCCTGTTGATAGACCGCGTTTTGGTAATAGTTTTTGAAGTAGGGATTGTCTTCGGGCGCCTTGCTCGTGGTCGACGGCTGAAACGGCTCGGGCCCGTTCGGATCCACGAGGTACGGGTAGTGCACGTTCGAAAGCTGCACCACGGCCAAGAACGGCTCGCGTAGCGAACCGAATTCGCGACTGACGCGATCGGCGAGCAAGCCCTCGGGCGCGCCCATGTCGAGATCGGCGGTCGGCTCGAGATCGGTCGCGCTGCAGAATTTACTCACGCCGAGGTTTTTCACCCACAAGCGCGCGTTGCCGAACATCATGTTTTGGCTGGTCCAAAACGCCGTATCGAAGCCGGCTGCGCGCGCGTAGTCGAAGATCAGCGGCCAAGTGTGCAAATTGTCGCGAGACTCGGTTGGCCCGAGCCCGGACCAAAGCACCGCGAGCGACACGGCGGTGGTCGAGTCCATCGAGCGCATTTGCGAAAACCCAAAGCGCTTCGGAAAAAGCTTGTTCGTCCCTTCGGTGCGACGACAATCCGGATCGTATTCGATGCAGGTCGCGTCCGCGCGTACGCTCTCGAGGATCACGAAGAGCACGTTGCGCGCCAGCGTCGGCGCGGGCTTGAGCGGCGGCACGGGCATGGATTGACGCGCGCGCGGCCGCATTTGATTGGACTGCTCGCTGAGGCCAAATTGCGTCTCGAGCAATCCGCCGACGGCGTTGAGGTAGAGCACGTCCGGCGGCGCTGCTTGCAAATGGCGATGCTGCGCCGGAATGAAGAAGGTCGCGACGAGCAAGAAGGGCGCGATCATACCGGCGAGGCGCACCGAAGCTTGTCGCGGGCGAAGTGCGCGCCGCGCAACCCAAACCAAACCGAGCGCGATGCAAAACGGCGGCAGCTTGGCGCGCAAATAGTTGCCGAAATCAGCGAGCAGCTGGTTGATCACGCTATCTTTGAAGTTCGACGCGAAGAGCGACACGTCGAGATTGAGATAGGCGTTGTATTGGCTATAAAAATAACTCTGGCCGCCCACGGTGAACGTGAACGCGACGACGAACAGCGTCGCAGCGACCCAGCGCAGCGCGCCGCGGCGACGCGCTGCCGCGTAGAGCAGCGTCGTCCACAGGATCACGCTCTCGCTCAACGAAGCGAGGTAAAGCAGGTGATGTTCGAAATCGAGCGAAGCCAGGCGCGCGCTGCGCCGCGACAGATCCATCCCGAGCACGACTGCCGGCGGCACGACGAGTAAGAACGGCGCCCACATCCGGCGCAGACGAGCGAGGCGCGCCAGTCGCGGGAAGCGATTTACCGGACCGAGCGGCGCAGCCAGCGCAGCTTCGACTTCTGTTTTTGGGGCTCCCTGCACTTGAGCGCCGCGAGTCTAGCTGAGGAATCGAGAAAAGCGCGCGTTTTCGGCCCGGCGCCCGCGCACAAATCCGGCTATTTCCCTGACTTTCCAGAGCTGGGTCACCCCGCGCTCGGGTCACCCATCAGCCAGCTCGTGAGCAGGTAGTTTGCGACGAGCAGCGAGACGGCGCTGTGCACGACCGCTTCGGTCGTCGCTTGCCCGACGCCGCGCGCGCCGCCGGAGGCATAGAACCCGCGCGTGCACGAGATGGCCGAAATCAAAAAGCCGAACACACCGGCTTTGATCAGACCCATGTAAAAGTCGTGCGGCACCATGTTTTTCTCGATGTTCGAGACGAACAGCCCCGGATCGACGCCGAGCCAGTTGACCGCGACGAGCCATGCGCCGCCCATGCCCACGCACGTGTACACGATGCACAAGAGCGGCATCATCAAGACGGATGCGACTAGACGCGGCGAAAGCAAGTATTGCACGGGGCTCACGGCCATCGTGACGAGCGCGTCGATCTGCTCCGTGACGCGCATGTTGCCGAGCTCGGCGGCCATCGCGCTGCCTGCGCGCGCCGTGACCATCAGCGCCGTGAACACGGGCGATATCTCGCGCGTGAGCGATACCGCGACGATCTGCCCGACCACGCCTTCGGCACCGAATTGGCGGAGGCTGTAGGTGGTCTGGAGCGCGAGTACCATGCCGCTGAAGATGCCGGTCAGCGCCACGATGAACAGCGAGCCCACTCCGATGAACTCCATCGCCTGGAGCAACTGAGCGATGCGATACGGGGGCCGAATCAACCAAACCAGCGTCTCGCCGGTGAGCGCGAGCACCGAGCCGACCGTCTCGAAAGCGCCGATCAGCGCGCTGCGCAGCGTGGACCAGGCTCCCGGCGGCTGAAACTCCTGTGTCTCGGCTTCGGCCACGGCTAACCCTTAGCACCGAGCTCGGCGAGGATGGCGCGCGAACGGCGGCCGGTCCCGGAAAACGCGGCGCGGCGTGGGTCGAGCGCGAGCGAGAGCACGAGCGCGTCCCCGCCCAAAACCTCGATGTACGGCTCGCCCCACTCGACGACCAAGATGCGCCCGTCGTCACGTTGCGAATCCAAGCCGAGCTCCCGCACCTGCGCGTCCCCGTTCAAACGGTAGAGATCGGCGTGCGAAAGCGGCGGCGTGGTGTCGTGCTCGTGCACGAGAGTGAACGTAGGGCTCGGCACGCGCTTCGATTGCGGCAAGCCGAGCGCGCGACAAAGCGCGCGCGTGAAAAATGTTTTTCCGGAGCCGAGCGGTCCGCTCAGGATCAAAAGATCGCTCGCCTTCAGCTTGGGAGCCAGCAGCTGCGCGAGTTTTTGCGTCGCGCGACGCGTCGGCAGCGCGAAATTCACTGAGACAGATTCGGTGGCAGTCACTCTGATTTTTGGGGTTGTGATCCGGAGGACACGATCGTGAGCGTGCGCGGCAAGAGATGCGCTTCGGAGAAGCCGCGCGCATCGCTCGTCCAAAGCGAAGCGCGGGCCGAGACCAAGGCGCGTTCTGCGCGGGCGTGCAGCTCGCGCACCGCGCGAATATCATCGACGCGGCCGTCGGGAAAGCCTTCGAGCGCGGCTTTGCTGAGCAGCGCTGCGTCGTGGCCCAGTGCTTCGTACCAATCGAGCGCGGGCAGCGCCGAGTTAGCCGCGGCATCTGGGCGTTTCGCGCTCGGGAAAATGCCCGCGCCGAGCGCAAAACTCTGGCGTGGCGCGGCGCTCGAATAGACGAACTCGGCGGCTTCGAGCCCGAGCGCGAGTTCCGGCAAGAACCCGACCGCGTGGAGCTCGCGCGTGACTTCACCGGCGCATGCGCTCGAGCCGAGCACCAGCACTGCCGAGACGTGCTCGCGTCGCCACTCGTCGACCGAAAAGCGCGGCGCGGCGGCGCTCTCCGCCAGCGCGTCACACGATTCGCCCGCGCGGCCGACGCGCGCGATGCGTTGCAGCTTGCGCTGCGTGAGCTCGGCGTCGATCGCAGCTTGTTCTTCAGCCGGGCTTTCACCGAGCGTGAACGCCTGGTGCAGCGCCGCGCCCGAGTTCGGCTTTTCGATTAAGAGCACCGGCATCTCATTTTCGTCAGCAAAGCGCAGGGCCGCTTCGGTGGTGTTCGGATCGATGCCCGCGACCAGGATTGCGGCGCCCTCGGCCGATAGTTCTCGCATGGCTTCGAGCGCGCCTTCAGGCGTTGCGCCGTCTTCTTGCGAAATCAGGTGCACACTGCCGGGCTTTGCTAGCGCATCGGGTAGACCGAGGCCGTGCGCGATGCCGGCCGCGACGCTGGCCGAGCGGCGACGGAGCTCGGCGCTACCGAGCGAGAGCACGACGCCCAAGGATCGACCCCAAATCAAAGGCGCACTTTGGCCCGCGCTCGCGACATTCGCGAGCTTCGCGCCGCTCTCGCTGGCGCGCAGAGCCGCCGGCGCGGTATCGAGCAGCTCGCGCGCCAAAGCCGCATCTTTTTTCTGCACGGCAAGCTCCACCAAGCGCTCGCGCAGCATCTTTTTCAGCCATTCACGAGCTGGCGCCGCAGCGCTGTCGTCTGCCTCGACGCGATTCAAGTCTTGCAAGCTCTCGAGCAAATCGATCTTGGGCGCGCGCTGGAACAAATCGCGCACCATGTTCTCGAGCGCGCTGCGTGCATCCGGCGGCGCTTCCGCCAAAAGCTCCTCGGCGGCCAACACGGCGCGCTGAAAGCGATGCGCGTCGACCGCGACGCGCAAGCGAAGCTCGCTGTAAACGAGCCGCTGATCCGGATCGACGATTTTGCCGGCGAGCGGATCGAGCACCGTCCACGCATCTTCGGGCTTGCCTTCGCGGAGCAGCGCGTACGCCTCGCCGACCTCGGCGAAGTCGTGCACCGCGCCAACGGGTTCGCGCACCGAAGCCAAGAACACGCGCGCGTCTTGCAGCGCGCCGCGGCTCACGCAATCGAACGCAATCAGGACACGAACCATGTCGCTCTGCTCGTCACGCGGGAAGCGCGCGAGGAACGTGCGTAGCTCCGGCTCGAGCTTGCGGCGATCGTTGGTGTTGCCGGCGAACCACGCCGCGCGTAGCCCGCGAAAGCTCGTCTGCGCGTCCGCGCTCGCCGAGAGCGTCGCTTCGGGACGGTCCACGTCCCCGCGCGAGCGGTTACACGCGGGAGCGAGCAAGGCG
>DASYCL010000810.1:0-2422 GCA_036500245.1 Polyangiaceae bacterium
CGTGATCGAACGCGCCGCGTTCGTGCACACGGGAGCTTCGCTTTCCGCCGAAGACCTCGTGCTCGACGCGCTACCGAGCACGTCCAGCGCGGACGAGCTCGGCATCTCGAACGTGCGCGTCGCCGATCCGGACATGACCGACATCATTTCAACGCGCGGCGCGAACGATCGCGCGGCGACCGCGCGGTCGCTCGAGATCTCGCGCACCGTTTCGCTTTCGCCCGCGGAAGACGAACGGCAGCGCGTGCTCGCGGCGCTGGCTTCGTGCGGCGGGAATCAAACGCGCGCTGCGAAGCTGCTCGGCTTCTCGCGTCGCACGCTCGTCAATCGTTTGCGCGAGTACAACTTGCCGCGTCCGAAAAAGCCGCTCTGAGCGCGCTGCGCGCTTCAGAAAAAACTTCATGCCGGCGGGTTACGCCACGGCAAGTTTCGCCGTTCGAATGGCCGATCGGTTGCGCGCACGAGTTGCGCACGATCGGCGTTGCTCAAGTCGCGCTGCGCGAGTTGCGCAAGTTCGAATTTGGCTCTGCGCAAGTCGAGCGCGGTGCCAGACGCGCGCCTTCTTTGTTGCGGATTTGAGCGCTCGGCATGAGCTCTGCAATCGAGCATCACTCGCGAGTGAAACAGCACTACCCACCACTACATGTGGGTCCGAGTGCGTCCCTCGTTCGTTAGCTTTGCGACGCAAGCAAATCTAGAATCAGTCGTTTGAGTCGATTCGTTCATACCGCGCGAGAGCGCGCTTCTTGGAAACCGGAGGAATAGATAGATGCGGAAGCTTGATCAACAGAGGCTCTTGGGAGCAGTCGTTTCGTGTGGCGCGGTGCTCGCGCTCGTCGTCGCTTGCTCTTCCTCCGACGACTCTTCGAGTACGAGCAACGGAGGCGGCACGAACGGCGGCACTTCATCTACTGCGGGCAAAGGCGGGACGTCGTCTACCGCAGGCAAAGGTGGGACGGCCTCCGCTGGTACGTCGAGTGGTGGCAATGGCACGAGCGGGAGCGCGAATGCTGGATCCGCGAACGGCGGTTCGTCGAGCGCCGGCACCGCGAATGGTGGTAGCGAAGCTGGCGGGGAGGCGGGTATGCCGAGCGGTGGTACTGCCGGTTCGGGCGGCAGTGGCGGCTCGAGTGCGGGCGCTGGCGGCAGCGCCGGTGCGAGCGCGGGCGCTGGTGACGAGGCAGGCGCGGCTGGCTCGGGCGATGTATTCCCGATTTCAATCCCAGTGTGTGCCGGCACACCCGTGATGCCGTGCCTCACGAATCCGAGCTTCGACAATGGCAATGGCGGAGAGCCGACTACGACTGGCAAAGGCAACCCGATACAAGGTTGGCTGTCGAATCCGAGCGGCGTGGGTTCCGGAATTTACATCGACTATCCGGGTACTTCAAACTCCGGATTTGGGCATTTGGCGATGTATAGCCCCGACGCATATGTCGCTTCGGCTTGGCAAGAAGTCACAGGGCTCACGAATGGCACATACACGCTCGCGGCGTGGTTCGATGGCACCGCGACGGGAGTGACGCAGCTCCATTTCATTTATACCACTGCGTATTCTGGTGCTGCTTCGGCGGTTGATCCCGCGACGATGACAGCTGGGCCGGAAATCACTCCGAACGGTCTTTTCAATGCGTATGAGCAGCAGTCCCTCGAGAATATCGTGGTGACCAATGGCAAATTGATTATCGGTCTACACGCCGAAGCAAACGCGGGCGTGGCGATGAACATGGACGACGTAACGCTCGTTCGTACGCAATAAGTCATTTCGCGGTCGCGGCGAGGAGGCGCTCTTCGGTGTCGCTTCCTCGCGTGTGATCCAACTCGAGATTCAGCGGTAGTCCAAGGTAGAAAGCGTGGAATCCACCCGACAAACCACGACGTCCATGCGAGTCCCCGGCTCGGATACCGCGTCGACGGGATCCGGCCGCCTGCAGAGCCACGGCATGCAATACCGCAAGCTGATGCTGCTCGGCCACGGCGGCATGGCGACGGTGCACCTCGCGTTCGCGACGGGGCCGGGCGGTTTCAACCGCTTGGTCGTGGTCAAAGCGATGCGCGAGGAGCTCTTGTCGCTGCCCGAGGCGCGCTCGATGTTCCTGGAAGAAGCGCGGCTCTGCGCGCGCTTGAATCATCCGAACGTGGTTCAGGTCTCCGAAGTCGTCGACTCGGCCTCCGGCGTGATGATCGTGATGGAATATCTCGACGGTCGCCCGCTCTCCGCGATGCTGCAGATCGGCGACTCGTTCAGCTTGCCGATGCGGCTGCGCATCGTGTGCGAGATCTTGTCCGGGCTGCACTACGTGCACGAGCTCCGCGATTTCGAAGGCGAATCGCTCGGGCTCGTGCATCGAGACGTGAGTCCGCACAACGTGTTCGCGACCTTCGACGGTCGGGTCAAGCTGCTCGACTTCGGCATCGCCAA
>DASYCL010000811.1:0-7499 GCA_036500245.1 Polyangiaceae bacterium
GGCTGATCACGGTTTTGGAATGATGGGCGGCCACGTTAAAACTGACCGAACAGGCGCTAGTCGCTTGGCTGATCGGACGAGTGGCCAGGCGCTGATTCACGCGCAGCGCCCAAAAAATCACTCTGCGAAATACTCGAACCAATCAATGTGCATGACGACGTCATTGGCCGGAAAATTGGCAGCACCGGTGACGGGGAACCAGTGTGTCGCTGGGTGCCAGGCGTTGTAGATGAAGCTGAGCGGCTCTTGTGGAATGTGCGCCGCGTCGCTCAAGGTCCAGAGTTCGAGATCTGCGCCGTCGAGCGCGATGAAAAAACGCAGCGAATCCGCGTGCCACTCGAACCCGATTTCGTAAAACGCGCTCGAGTCGAATAGCTCGGGGTGAGTGAATGCGGCGCTATTCCTGGTCATGGTGAAGCCTTCTTGAGACGCGGACGGCGTGTCCCAGTAGTCGCCGCTCGAGAAATCGATCACGCGCGCAAGCTTGCGAAACGCAGGCGGATTGTCTTGATTGTCGGTGAAGACCGTCAGCGAGACGTATTGGGGCGTACCGCACAAGACTTGGAAATCGATTTCGAGATCATCGGTGATGCCGTTTTGATTCGTGTCTTTGCCGTCGTTGAAATAGCCGATCGCGGCGTTCACCGCGTCTTCGCTCGGCATGCAGCTGCCGAACTGGAGGCGCGTGCGAAAGGTGCCGAACGAGAAGCGCTGTGGGCTGTCGATCTCCGTCAAGTCGCTCGGGCCGGCGTTGTCCGTCGCGGCGTACTCGGGGTGGCCGGGAAAGCGCAGTTCGGCGGTGCTCGGATCGTTCGCGCCCGCGATCGGCACACCGAAGCTCGTGCTTGCGCCGGGCAAATGGCTGTCCGAAGTCCAATTCGCGCTGTCGTCGAAGTCGGTCCGATAGGTCGGAGTGCCGAGGCCGGCGTCGGTCGTCGCGCCGTCCGCGCTGCTCGCATCCGGGCCCACGAGCGGCTCGACGCCGACCACGCGGTCTTGCGGCGTGCAGGCGAAAAGGCCGATAATTGCAGCCGAAATCGCGCCGAGCGCGCGCGCTTCACGGCGCGGCAAAGCTCTGCACGTCCGCGGCATACGGGCTCTTGGGGTGAGCGCGCAAAAACGCGGCGGCTTTGCGCGCGGCTTGCTCGCGCGCGCCGGATTTGGCGAGCGCTTCGATGCCGAGCGCCTCGCGTTCTTGGCCGAGCGCGCCGTGCGGGAAACGTTGTCGCGCTTGTTCGAGCAAGCGCAGCGCGCCATTTGCATCGCCTGCGCGCAGCGTGCGACGAATCTCGAGCACGGCCAAGCTTTCGTCGCGCAGTGGGCTCTTCGCTTCGGTCGGAGCCGCGTCGTGGTTCGAGGTTGCCGAGCTCGCAGACGGCGCGATATTGGTTGCGCTCCCGCCGTCACTCGGCGCAGGTTCGGGTGAAGTTGTTGGCGCGTCGCCGCTCGCCGCTTGCACTGCCGCGCTCGGCGCGCTCACCGCGGCGAGCTCGGTCGTTCGCTGCACGGCGCGCGACGCCCCGCGCTGCCACCCAAAAATACCAGCCGAAACCGCGCCGACTCCCGCGAGCACCGCGAGCGCTTTGAGCCAGGGCAACGCGCTGAGCGCGCCTTTCGCCACCGCGCTCGGTGCGACTGAATGCGTGCCCGGGTGCGGCGCGCTCGGCCCGGCCCCGAGCGCAATGTTCGCCCAAATCGCGCGCTTTTCTCGCGCCGAAAGCCCGACGCCTTGCGCGGCTTGCAAGAGCTCGCGTTCGAGCTCGTTCGCTTCGCCGCCTTCGTCCGTCAAATATTGGGGATCGCTCATGGCGTGCCTCCGGCGCGTTCGGCAAAGAATCGCTCGCGCGCATCGTCCCGCGTCAGCGCTTGCCGAAATGCTTTGCGCGCCAGCGCGAGTCGCGAATAAACCGTGCCGAGCGGGACCGACAAAGCTTCGCTGATTTCTTCGCCCGTCATTTTTTCGATTTCGAACAAGATGAACACATTCTTCTGCTCGACTTCGAAGCTCGCCAAAATGCCGTCGAGCAGCGCGAGCCGCTCGTTGTGTTCGGCGGCGCGCGCGACGTCCGCGCGCAAATCGAGCTCTTCGTCGACGTTCGCGTCGGTGTCGAGCGCGCGTTGTGACTGCGCATGCCGCCGCCGTTGACGCGCGACCGTGCGACAAATCGTGAACAGCCAAGTGGTCATCGAACTCCGGCCTTCGAACTGCGCGAGCTTTTGGTGCACGACCAAGAATACGTCTTGCACGCCGTCGCTCGCGTCCGCTTCACTCACGCCGAGGCGCCGCAACGTGCGCCAGACGAAATCCGCGTGGCGCTGATAGATCTCGGGCAAGCTTTCTGCTGCCGTCGTCTCGGAGCGGTTCATGCTCTCGGCCACGCTTGAGTTAGAGCCCGTCGCGCGCGCATTTCGCTGACAAATCGTGTCAGATTTCTCGAAAAGTCGCCGCGCTCACCAAATCCGAAACCCGAGCCTGAGCGCGACGCTGCCGGCGAAAGTGCTCGATTGCCAGGCAGTTCCGAGATTTTGCACGGAAAAAGACGAGCGATGCGTGGGCAGCCACACGAGCGCCGAGGCACCGAAAAACACTCGACCCCACACCGTCACCTCGGCAAGCGCGCCTGCCGAAGCCGCGCTCCACGTCAGGTCTTGCTCGGACGCAGACGGGTAACCGACGCCCGTGCCGTGCAAGCGACCGAGCGCAAAACCTGCGCACGGCCCGAGCGAAAACCGCGCGCCCCACAAGTAGCAAGCCCGCGCGTCGCCGAAGAGCAAAGTGGTGCGCACGCTGCCTTCGCGAAAATCGCGCGAGCCGGGCAACGCGGCGTTGAAGCCGGCGGAGGCCACGAAACCGCGCGCGCGCAGGCCGAGCTCTTCGCTCAACAGCGGCGTTGCTGCCGAGATCAGGCCCGCGGCGCTGCCGCCTTCGACCGCGGCGCGGAATTCGAACGCGCGTGCGTGGTCTTCATCACTCGAACTCGATTGCGCTGCGCGGTCTCGATTTTTTTTGTTGGGGGTTGCCTGGTTCGATGCGGACGGCGCGGTGTTCGTCCCAGCGCGCGCGGTGCCGGCGCCCGTTTCGTCGTTGTCCCCAGAGTTTCTCGGCGCGAGCTCTTTGTCGAGCAAGAGCGCGATCGCGACGCTGACGGCTTCGCCGAGGGCCGCGCAGCTCTTGCCGTGATCGGTCAAGTGGCGTTCGCCCGGTTTTGCGCCGAGCGAGCGCACGTTCGCCGAATATTCGCCCGGCGCATTCGTGAAATCGACTTCGACTTCGAGTGCGTCGCTCGGCGCGGGCGCGCTGAGGGCGCGTTGCAAAATGCGCTCGACTTTTTCCGTCAACTCCGGCGCATCCGGGCAATCCGCCGCGCGCTCGTCACGCGCGACGCGAATCGTCGCGCCGAGCGGCGCGGCGGCGGAGAGCGCGGGAGCGAATGAGCAAAGCGCGAGCGAACCCGCGCAGCAAAGTCGCTTCATGCCGCGCCCGAACGCGCGGAGCGGAGCGCGGCGCGGAGCCGCGCATCGCGGTTTTTCTTCGCGCTCGCCGCGAAGCGCAAGGCGAAGCCCGACGCGAGCACGAGGCCGTACGCGATCGGTAGCGTGTGATCGGCTTTGACCCGCAAGTAGAAATGAATCACGCCCAAGATGCCGATCACATACGCCAATCGGTGCAGGCGTTGCCAGCGCGGAAAACCGAGCCGCGACACCGAGCGCTTGGTCGAGGTCAAAGCGAGCGGCACCAGCAGCACGAGCGCCGTGAAGCCGACGGCGATGAACGGCCGCTTGATCACGTCTTTGACCACGCTACCGAATGCGAAATTTTGGTCCAAAACCAAATAAATCGAAAAGTGCAAGAGCGCGCTGAAAAAACCGGCCAAGCCGAGTGTGCGCCGCACGCGAACCGGCCAAGTCCACCCGAGCGCGATCTTGAGCGGCGTGCACGAAAGCGACGCGACCAAAAAAACCAACGCGAGCAGCCCGACTTGATTGAGCGCGCTCGCGACGGGATTCGCGCCCAAATGCCCGCGATCAATCCGCCACGCGATCGACGCGAATGGGAGCAATGAACCGGTGATGAATGCTGGCACGATCCAGCTGAGTCGCGACTTGGCCACGTCAGAAATACCGCGTGAGGTCCATGCCTCGATACAGGTCGGCGACGTATTCGCCGTAGCCGTTGAAGGGCAACGTTTTTCGGCGCGACAGTTCGCCGATGCGGCGCTCGCTCGCTTGGCTCCAGCGCGGATGATCGACGTTCGGATTTACGTTGGCGTAAAAGCCGTATTCGTCGGGTGCGGCGCGGTTCCAGGTGGTTTCGGGCTTGCTCTCTTGAAAGCGAATTTCGACCAGCGATTTGCCGCCTTTGAAGCCATATTTCCAAGGCACCACCAGCCGGAGCGGCGCGCCGTTTTGGCCGGGCAAGGGCGCGCCGTAGAGCCCGACCGCGATGAACGCGAGCGGATTCATGGCTTCGTCGATGCGCAGCCCTTCGACGTACGGCCATTTCAAGACGCGGCTTTCTTCGCCGGGCAATTGTTCGGGATCGAGCAGCGTGGTGAAGCGCAGGTACTTTGCGCTCGAAGTCGGTTCGAGTCTTTTGATCAAGTCAGCGAGCGGAACGCCGAGCCACGGGATCACCATCGACCAAGCTTCGACGCAGCGCATGCGATAAATGCGCTCTTCGAGCCCGAACCAACGGATCAGCGTGTCGACGTCGAGCGTCTGTTCGCGTGTGACGGCGCCGCGGATTTGAATCGTCCACGGTCGCGGCTTGATCCGAAATCCGAGTCGCGCGGGCTCGGATTTGGAGGTGCCGAGCTCGTAGAAATTGTTGTACGTCGTGATGTCTTCGTAGGAAGTTTCGGGCTCGGTCGTGGCGTAGCGACCGCGGCGCGCGATCTGCCAGCTCGGCGCACCGGGTTCTGGCTTCGGCAGCGGCGGTGGCTTTGCAGGCGGATCCGCGCTGCCCATGCTCGAGAGTGCGATCAGACCCGAGCCGAGCGCGGCGCTAGTGCCGAGGAAGAGCGCGCCGTTCTTGATGAACTCACGCCGCTGCGCGTAGAGCTCCTTGGGGGTGAGCTCGGAACTAGGCGGCGACTGCGGCAGTTTCCGCATGCACGCGTGAGTCTACCAGCAAATCCGCAGCGCGACGCCGAAGGCTATGCCGAAGCGCGCCGTGACCCGTGCCCATAAAAAACAAGCCGTCCCGAGCGGTGCAAGGTGTTCTCACCTGATTGCACCAATCTTCTCTTCTTCTTCTTCTTCTTCTGGTCGCGCCTCAGCGCGCGCGAAGGCCTGGGGTCCGCCTGCCCGGAAATAAAACAAAGCTCCAGATTCGCCAGGCTGATCACGGTTTTCGAACGGCGGCGGGACCCCGCGAGAACTGACCGAACAGGCGCCCGTCGCGTAGCCAGAAGCGCGAGCGGCCAAGCGCCGCGCTAGCGCAGGGCCAAAAAATCTCACGAAGATCTACGGAAGGGTCAGCCCACTGAAGGGTCAGCCTCTCAGCCTCTCAGCCTCAAACTTCGGCTTTCGAAGTGCGCGGCAAGGGTTCGCGCGTGGCTTCGGGGATGTTCGATTCGTCCGTGCCGCCCGCGAATTCTTGGCCTGCGGTCGACGGCACGAACGGGCCGCCCACTTCTTCTTCGACGACGCGGTCGTGGCGTTCGCCCTCGGTATCTTCGCCCGACGTGGCGCTTTCGACGAAATTTTCGGCGAGCTCTTCGGCGAGTTCTTCGCTCGTGAGATTTTTGCGTGCGAAGGCTTCGCTGTCGTCGTCCGCGTTGCGATTCTCGGCGGACTCCTGGCGCAGCTTGCGTTCGTACTCGGGGTTCAAGTGGCCAGTCGCGTCGCGGCGTGAGACAGGTTTCTTCGTGGTCATGAATACCTCCGCTCGAGCAATTCGAGCCTACTCTCGTACCTATGGGGAGCAAGCGCTATGCCGAAAAGAGTCGCCGAGTGTGGCGATCGTGTTTCGACGCGAGCACAACAGCATGAATTGGTCTTGTGCTCGGGGCGCGCGGGCCCCATGACAGCGAAAACCGATGGCTGTGCCGCTCTCTGCGCTCGACCTCGTTCCGCTCGGCAGCGGCAAAACCAGCGCTGATGCGCTCAGCGCCGCAGTCGAGCTCGCGCGCGTGATCGAGCGCAGCGGCTATCGACGGATTTGGTACGCCGAGCATCACAACATGCCCGGCATCGCCCAAGCACCGCTGCGGATGAAGTGATGGTGGCAACTCACGCGTTCGATCCCGTTGCACGAGCGCGCTCATACGAGCTAATCGCGGGAGCATTCGCGTAGGGCGCGGCTATCGTGTCGTCAAAACGCTGCTGGCGCGGAGGCGCGAGTTCGGCATAGTCTCGCGGCCATGCACGGATCCGCCAATGGCGAAGGAACAGATGGGCTAACGAGCGAGAGCGAAATCGCGCCGCGCTCGCAAGCACATTCGTCGCGTTCGTATCGGCTCACCGCGCTCCGCCCGAGCTCGGTGCCGCCGCCGCCGGACGAACCCCTGTTGCGCGCGCTGACGGACATTCTGCTCGCCGCCGCGCAAGCAGACGGCACGCGCTGCCATCGAGAACTCCGCACCCTGCGCCGCATCCTCAAACGGCTGACCGACAGCGACATCTTGCCGGATTGGGTCGAGCCGCACATCGAGGCCTTTCGCACGGACAATTTCGATCTCGAGACGGCCGTTGCGCCACTTCGCGATCTCCCGCGCGAGCAACGCCGGCACATCATCGAGCTCGTGCGCGAAGTGTGCGACGCGGACAACGCCTTCGATCTCGAAGAAGAGCGCTACCTGCTCGGCCTGATGGTGGTGCTCTCGCTCTCGCGCGAAGACGTCTCGGATTTGGTCGTGCATTCGGCTTACGGCATCGACGGCGTCGTCAAGCGCCTGTTCGATGTCGCCTTTGCCGGCTCATTTTTGACCGCGACTTGGCCGCTCTTCGCGGCCGTCGCGCTCGGCATCAAAGTGAGCTCGCCCGGGCCCGTATTGTTCAAGCAGCGGCGCTACGGGCAAGGCGCGGAAGAAATCGAAGTCTTCAAGTTTCGCACCATGCGCGTGACCGAAGACGGCGCGGTCGTGCGCCAAGCCACGCGTGGCGACTCGCGCATCACGCCCTTCGGCGCGTTCTTACGTCGCACTTCGCTCGACGAGTTGCCGCAATTTTTCAACGTGCTCCGCGGCGACATGTCCGTAGTCGGTCCGCGCCCGCACGCGGTCGCGCACAATCAGGAATATCGCACGCGCATCCTGGAGTACATGCTGCGCCACAAGGTCAAGCCGGGCATCACGGGCTGGGCGCAGGTCAACGGCTGGCGCGGCGAGACGGACACGCTCGAGAAAATGGTCCAGCGCGTCGCGCACGACATCGAGTACATCCGTCGCTTCAGCCTCTGGTTCGACGTCGAAATCGTGTTCCGCACCGTATTCGGCAGCAAAACCCGACAAAACGCGTACTGACGGAATAGTGCGGCGTTCAGCGCTGTTGCGCCC
>DASYCL010000812.1:0-8314 GCA_036500245.1 Polyangiaceae bacterium
GGGTTCGGGCTTTGCGGGGAGCACGAGCAGTGCGGGTGGTGCGGCGGGCAGCGGCGCGGCTGGCGCGAGCGCGGGTGGCGCGAGCGGCACTGGCGCAACGGGTTCGAGCGGAAGTGCTGGCGCGACGAACGCCGGAGCGAGTGGCGGCGGCGGCGCGACGGGGAGTGCGGGGAGCACCGGGATGTCGTGCGGCGGCGGCAATTCGGGCGCGAACGACGTGGTCGTGAATCTGTCTGACGCGCATCAAAAGATCTCCGGCTTCGGCGCGTCCACCGCTTGGGGCTCGACGATGAGCGCCGCGGACGCGGACACGCTCTGGTCGACGACGACCGGCGCGGGGCTGTCGCTGCATCGCATTCGCATCGATTATCAAACCGGGCACACGAGCGAACTCAACATCGCGAAAATGGCCGTCGCGCACGGCGTGACGGTGTGGGCCACGCCGTGGACGCCGCCAGCGGCCGACAAAACCGGCGCCACCGGCGCGAACGGCGAAGTCGAGGGCATGCTCTCGAATGGCCAAGCTTTCGCTCAATTTCTCGCAGGTTTCGTCAGCTACATGAAGGGACAGGGCGTGCCGATTTACGCTGTCTCCTCGCAGAACGAGCCGGACGCGAACGTGACTTACGAATCGTGCTTGTACACGGGTCCGCAGCTGGCCTCGTTCGTCGGCACTTATATGGGTCCGGCGCTCGCGAACTCGAACGTGAAAATCATGTCGCCCGAGACGCAGAATTGGTGCGGCTTTCCGAGCTTCGAATCCGCCATCCTCGGCAACGCGGACGCGACGAAGTACACCTCGATCATCGCGACGCACGAATACGGTTGCAGCCCGAAGGCGTATCCCGAAATCGCGCAAGCCGGCAAAGAGTTCTGGGAGACCGAAATTTACGACACCGCGACGAACACCGCTGATCCCGGCATGCCGAGCGCGCTCCGCGTCGCCAAGTTGATTCACGACGCGATGACGATCGCGAGTATGAATGCTTGGCACTATTGGTGGGTTTACCCGGCGAGCGCGGACAACGGCGCTCTGTGGGACAAGGGCACGAACGCGCCGAGCAAGCGCTTGTGGGTCGAAGGCAACTTCGCGCGCTTCGTACGTCCGGGCTTCGTGCGCGTCGGCACGACCGGCACAGTGCCGGCCGGCGTCTCGTTGAGCGCCTACAAAAACCCGAGCAACGGCACGGTGACGATCGTCGCGATCAACACCAATCCAGGCACGACGCCCTTGTCGCTCTTCGTTTCCGGCGCGGCGCCCTGCTCGATGACTCCATGGGTCACGTCCTCGAGCGATAGCCTCGGAGCGAAGACGGCAATCAGCGTCTCGAACTCGCATTTCAACGCGACGCTCGCGGCCCAAAGCGTGACGACGTTTACTGGTTCGATCAACTAGAGCGGTCGCCCGGAAGTCCGTCGAGCTCGCGCAGCGTGTTTTCAGCGCAGCGTTCGCCGTAGCCAGTCGCGAAACGGTTGCAAAAACGTCTGCCGCCAACGAAAGCCGAAGTACGGATCGGACTCACCGAACTCCGGATGCGATTCGATGCGCGCGCTCTGCGCGTGATCGAACAGCGAAACCGTGTCGAACATGGCTTGGCCGAAGCCGGTGCCTTCGACGAAGACCAACAAATCTCCGCGAAAATGCCCGACATTTCGAAAATAGGTGTCGTCGCGACCGGCGAGACCGCAGGACAGATCGCGCAGCGCGGCAAGCGAAGCGTAGTTGTCGAACAGGGGTCCCACGAGCTTGAGCCGCGCTTCGTTCGTGAACACGAAGCGCTGCGCGTTGAAGTCGACGATTGAGCGAATGAAGCCGGCCGTGGGAGACAGCGCGCCGGCCGGTGGAGGCGAACCGAAAACGAACAGCATCGATTGTTCGTTCGTGGTTCCGGCTGGGAAGAAGGGCAAGGGCGAGGGATCACTCGGATTCGATTGCGCAAGCCGAAGGACTTCACCGAGCACCGGCGTGCTCGTGTCGAACAGCGCGCCGCCGGCGATAGCGCTCTCTAGCGTGGTGCAGATGCCGTCGTTGTGGGCGCTGATGGTCGGGTCCTCGGTGAAGAACGTGCCCTCGTACAAGAACAAGCCCGAGAATTCGTTCGGTGCGCGATTGACCGTAGCGAGCGCCGCGTTGGAGCCGGCGGAGAAGCCGCCCACGACCGGTTTCTTGCGCGCGTTGAACGACTTCAAAAGCGAGAGCGCGAACAGCGCGTCCGAGGAGTAGGCCTCGAAATTCCAGCCTGCCATCGCGCTGCAATCGGCGGTCGATTCGCACGAACCAGAGGCCAAATGCGTGCGACGCTGATCGACCAGCCAGACGTCGAACCCGGCTCGGGCCAGCTCGCCGGCGGCGGATTTCTCGTACTCGCCGGTCTCGCTGACTTCGTAGAATTGGCCCGGCAAGAGGAACGGGCTCAGAAGCAGCACCGGACCGGCGCTGCCGCCCCTGCGTTCACTCACGTGAGTGATGGCAAAACGGTTCAACGCTTGGTGACCGACTTCGACCTCGTAGACGACGCGCTCGAGCGCAGGGTGAGGGTGAGTGACGGTCGCGGAAAGGATGTCGTAGCCGCCCAGTGTCGTGAGCGCCAATTGAGCCAACAAGGCTCCGGTACCTAGCATGCGTCTTCTCCCTCCGGGGGCAATGTAGAGCTCGATGCACGAACTCACGCGTCGAGCGGCGTTTCCCGAACGGAGCGAAGCTATCACTCGATGTCGCTCTTGAAATAGTGAATCTGTCGCTCGCGTCCGGCATGCGCTGCTCGTCAATCCCGAACGTGGTCTCTTGTCGCACTGTCGGAAGCCGACGCTCGCAACGACGCGCGGAGCTCCTGTCACCCCCGTGGATGGAGTCCGCGCGTCGAAGAGCGCCCGACGCGCGGGCCGGCGAACTCGGGACGAATTTTAGTTGCCGATGGCGAGTAAACAACTCGCGCCGGCTCCAAAAAAGCACCGCGCTGCCGATGGATCGCTGAGCCGCACGCAGCAGGATCCGGCTGGCTTTGTCGCGTTCGGCGGCAGCACATTCTCGGCCGATCGGTGGCTACCGTGGCACTTTGCGCCGGCAGGCACCGAGCCGCGCAGTTCACTTCGCACTTGGCGCCGTGGTAATGTGGCCGACCGTCGATTTTTGCCAGCGAGGAACAGGCGAAGCGCACATCGGCCAATCCGCATCAAATCATGATGGCGATCATCGACTCTTCGACTTCCCCGCAACGCCCAGTGGATCGCGCGATCCAAGTCGTCGCGCCTTATTGTGACATCGCGGAACGCTTGGCCGTCGTGCCGCCATCCGCGCTCGTACGTGGGCTCTACCTCAAGTCTTTGGAGTCGATCCTGCAGCGCGCGGATCGCGGCGGGCTGTATCGCGAATATTTCGGGGGCGAGCGCTGGTCGGCGATTCGTCTGTATCCGCTACGGGACTACATGGTGCGCCTCGCGCTTGCCGGCGCGTCCCTGCATTCGCCAAAGGACGTGCAGCGCGGCATGCACGACGTTTGGCGCACCAACGCCACGACTTTCGCCAGCAGTCTGCTCGGCCGCACGATGCTGCGCCTTTTGTCCCACGATCCGGTTCGGCTCACCGAGCAAGGCCTTGCCGCTCGACGGCAAACCTTTCAGTACGGCCACTGGGAAATCGTGCGCCAGGGACCGCGCTCGATCGAAATGGTTTACCGCGAAGAATACATTTGGATTGAGTCCGCCATCGCCGGAGGCGCCGTCGGAGCGTTCGAATCGTGTGGCATCCAAGTGACGCTGCAGACCAAATTACTCAATCGCTTCGACGGCTCGACGGTGATCACGTGGTAAGAAGGCGGAAGAGCGGCAGGTTACGTGGACCAGAGCGATGAGTCGATTCCAGCGAGCGACGCTAATATCGAAGTACTGGTGCTGGTTCCGACCAGCGCCGCTGCTGACCGGATCGCGACCGCGCTTGCCGGCCGTTACGCCGCCCACGATTTGCACTTCGAGGTAGTGGACTGCCCTTCGGCGGAGCTCGTTCCTCGAATCCGTCAGCGCATCGGCGGCGCACCGCTCGGCTTCGTCGCCGTGGATGAGGTGGCGGCTCTCGCCGCGCTGTCGCATGGCGCGGATGAAGTTTTGGTTTGGCCTCCGGGAGACGATCGCGCGATCCACGGCTTTTTCGATCGCACGCTACTTCGCGCCTCGCTACGCAAAGGGCAAGAGCGGGCCAGCGCCGCCATGGCTCACACCGAGAAGCTTTCCGCGCTCGGCACGCTCGTCGCGGGCGTGGCTCACGAGATCAATAACCCGCTGATGGCGCTGCAGCTCAGCATCGAAGCCTGCATTTCGTTGCTGAATCCGGTGTCCAAGACCTTGGACGAACTCGAGACCTGGCTCGCTCGCGGCTGGGGAGCGACTCCGGAACAGATCAAAGAGCTCGTCGAGCGCAGCCGAACGGGCGCGCCCAGCGTGGAGGCCAAGCAATTGCTGGAGGAAATGCTGGCGGCTTCCTCGGCCATCGGTAGCGTAGTTCGGGATTTGCGCGTCTTCGCACGCGCGGACAACGATCAAGAGGAAGCGCAGATCCTCGACGCAAACGACGTGATCGATCAGGCCCTGCGCTTGGTCGGCCGTGAGATCGCGATGGTGGCGCACATCGAACGCGACTATTCGCGCGAGCTGCCTCGCGTGGTGGTGCCACATGGACGGCTGACACAAGTCCTGGTCAATATTTTGATCAACGCGGCTCATGCCATCAATGACGTCGAGCGCCCGGTTCATCGCGTGCGCATCACGACGCGCGCAGACGCGGAATTCGTCGCCATTTCGATTTCGGACACCGGTCCCGGCATTGCGGCGTCGGCGCTGTCGCACATTTTCGACCCGTTTTTCACCACCAAGCGCACTGGTTTGGGCACCGGCCTCGGCCTCAGCATCTCGCGCTCGATCATGCGGGATTTGGGCGGAGATCTAATCGTGGAGAGCGTGCATGGAGCCGGCGCGACATTCATCGCGCTGTTGCCGCTGCCCGATCACACGGCGCTGCGCAATGCGTACCTAAAAAATCGCGTGATCGCCACGCGGCGGGTGCAGCGCGAGCGGCGCACGGTCTTGGTCGTCGACAATGACGAGCGCATCCTCAAAGCGTATGCGCGCATGCTGGCGAGTTCATGCGATGTCATCATGGCGGGTGACGCACAAGAAGCGATCGATCTCTTGTGCTCGGGTTCGAGCGCCGATGCGTTGCTCACCGAGCTCAGCCTCCCGGATATGGACGGGAGGCTGTTTTTCGCCTGGCTGCGCAGCGAGCGCCCGGAGCTCGCCAAACACACCGTGTTCGTCACCGCGGAAGCGTCGCTCGAACGCTACGCCGAGTTCCTCGGCCAAATCGACAACACCATCCTGACCAAGCCCGCCACTGCAAAAGAGCTTTGGGCCGCGCTCGACGCGCTGCCGCCGTCCGTTAAGCGAAGCTCAAGCTCGCCGCCGCGCGCGTGAAGCCTGCTCCCTGAGCGTACATCACGACGCGCGCTCCCGGCTGCAATAGCCCAGCCTCGCGCGCGGCGATCAAATTCACGATCGGGCCGACTCCGCCGAGATGCGCGTACCGCTCGTAGGTTTGCACCGCGACGGCTGGATTGAGCCCCACGGCCTCCGCGATCGCGAGTGGCACCCAACGTCGCGGTTGCACACTGAGCAAGACTCGAATCGAATCGACCGCGAAACGTGCGTGCTGCCCGAGCTCCGCGATCGTGCGTGCCGCGGTGGGCACGGTGTCTTGCATCAGCGCGCGCGTCGCTCCGGGGTTGCGGCTGCCCATCGAAAATGCGCCGCCCGGCTGCCACCACGGTGGATCACTGTCGTCCGTCTTGCCGCGGCACCACACGACGGCGTCGTAGTTCTCGCCGTGGGTTCTGCTGTGCGTCTGCTGGATGCCGGGGAAATCGGCCGCGGTGACCAAGAGTGCGGCCGCCCCGTCGCCGACGCTCGGCGCGGCCGGATGTGACATTGGGAACGTACGCGTGGCCAGGTGCGATTGCGTGAGCAGCACTTTCTCGGCGCGCCCCGCTTCGATCAAGCTTGCGGCGAGATTGAGCTGAGCGATCGGGCTCGCGCACGCGGCGTCCACGCTCGCGGCCCAAGCCTGGCGCGCGCCGACGATCTCGGCGACGCGGCAGGCGTTCGAAGGCATCAAGCGATCGGGAACGAGCGCCCATGAGAAAATCGCATCGACGTCTTCTGCTTTGACGCCCGCGTCGTCCAGAGCAGCTTGGGCGGCCCAAGCCTCGGCTTCAGACGACGTGGTCGAATCATCGGCGACGCGACGTTCACGCGCGCCGAGGAATGGATCGCCTTCTTCCTCGGCTAAGTAGCGTTGAACGATGCGCAGCGTCGCGTCGTGCGAGTCGTTTGGCACGTCGACCAGCGTGCGGTCGCCCTGGCGCTGCCGACTTGCTGCGCTGAACGCTTCCGGCCACTCCGCGTTGTGGCGCACGCGCTCCGGAAACCACTGGCCCATGCCCGCGATTTTCGCGTGCATCTCAGCCTGCCTCGTTCAGCATCGACATGTGCCGCAAGGCTTCGTTGCGGCCACCACCGGTGAGTCGCTGATCGCGATCGATGCGGATGTCGAGGATCGCCGGCACGCGCAGCTCGCGTAGGCGCTCGAGCTGTTCGCCCGAAATTTCGCCCGGGTGGTTCACGCGCAGCCCGACCATGCCCATCGAACGCGCCCAAGCCGCAAAGTCGGTCCAAGGTGATTCCCACTCTGCCTCGCGCCCGAACACTTGGCGGTAGCCGTGGTAAACCATGTTGTAGCGCGCGTCGTTGAACACCGCGAACACGATCGGCAGCCGATACTTGAGCGCGACCAGCGCCTCCATGCCGACCATTTGCATGCCGCCGTCTCCGCACACGCAGACCACGGGGCGATCCGGTTGAGCGAGCGCGAGCCCGATGGCGCCGCTGATGCCCGAGCCCATACTGCCGAGCCCGAGGTGAATCGTGAAGCTCTCGGGCGAGCGCGCGGTCAAGTAGTGCAGCGCGAACAGCATGTGTTCACCGATGTCGGTGATGAACGCGGTTTCGGCGGGCACCGCGGCTTCGAGATCCGCGATCGCGCGTTGCGGCGTGATTTGTGCGCGATCGTCGCGCGCGAAGTCCGCGTGTTCGAACGGCGAAGTGCGCCGAAGCTCGCGCAACGTCGTGCGAGTGGCAGCGTGCTGCAACCCTTCACTGATGACGAACGCTTGCAGATCCTCGACGAACGCGCCCACGTCGGCGACGACGCCGAGCTCGGTCGGCAGATTGCGACCGAACACCGCCGCGTTCAAGTCGACGTGAACCAAACGCCCGCCCTCGGCGATGTAGCGCGTCGGTCCGATCGAGCAGTCATCCAAATCCGTGCCGAGCGCGAGCGCGACATCGACGCCGCCCGCGGTGTATTCGCGTGCCCAAATCGAGGCGCCGAGTCCGCCGTGTCGCAGCGAACGTGGGTGCAGCTCGCTCACGATTCCCTTTGCTTGCGGCGTGGTCACGAACGGGATGCCGAAGGCATCGACGAGTCGGCGCAGCGCGGCCGCATATGGCCGGCAGCCCGCGCCGATGATCAGGAGTGGGCGTTTCGCGCTCGCCAACCAATGCGCGGTTTGTTCCACCACGCGAGCGGAAGCGCGCGCTGAAAAATCGCAGACTGGCGCTTCGACCACCGCGAGCGGAGCCGTCGCGCGCCCGAATTGAATCGGCAGCACGAGCAGAGCCGGCCCCGGATTGGCTGGATTTTTGGCTGCACCGAGCGCGGCCAAGCCTTGCGAGGTAGCGGTCTTGGCCTGGGCCACGCGCACCGTCGCGCGCGTCACGTTCGTGAGCAGTTTCTCGATCGCGATGCCTTCGGGTCCGCTGTCCTGCAGCAACCTGCCGCCGCCTGCGGCCCACGCGACGTCGCCACAAATGACGAGCATCGGAATGCGCTCGAGGTGCGCGGAGACCACGCCGGTCACGACGTTGGTCGCTCCTGGCCCCGCCGTGACGACCACGGCCGGCACCTTGCCCGAAGCGCGATAATAATCGGCGGCTGCGAACGCCGCCGAGGTTTCGTGGCGCGACTCGATCAAGCGCGCGCCGCGAGTGCCGAGGATCGCGTCGAACACTGGCGAAACCGGGCCGCCGGGAATGCCGAAGAACGTATCCACTCCCGCTTCGACCAACGCGCGCACCAAGCGATGCGCGGCCGGAGCATCCGGCTCGAGCTCGTTGGCAGGCTCGTAGTGGCGCAGCTCGCGCTTCGAAAGCGGAGCGGGCTCGGAGCTACGCTTGCGCAGCAACTCGCCGATATAGGATTGCGGCGCCT
>DASYCL010000813.1:0-2051 GCA_036500245.1 Polyangiaceae bacterium
GACCGGCGCCGGAGTCGCGCCCGCGATCGAGCCGCGCGTCGCGAAGCCGGGATCGCGGCGCTCTTGCACCACGCCTCGACCCGTCGCCACGAACGTGAGCTCCATCGGGTTTGGAGTCGAACGATGATCTTCCCACGAGCGACGTTCTTGCGCGGTACGGAGGCGGGAGACTTGGCTGCGATCGAGGTGCGTGATTGGATTGGTTTCTAGGGTGATCGGGTCGACGTGGCTCGCCAAATTGGTGGCCATTTGCTCGGCCGTGCGCGAGCCGCCGCGGCCAGCGCGTTCGGTGTCCGGGTGGCGCTCTGGCGGCCCGCCGCCGGGTGGAGGCGGAGTGCTCGTGGCCGCGGGCGGCGCCGCACTGTCGCGCTGAGGCGTGGATTCGGATGCGCCGATCGTCGCTGGTGCGACGTCGATTTCGACTTCACCGAGCGGCGCGGCGAGCGCAAGTTTTGCCGGCTCGCGTGCGCGTTCGCCGAGCGAGTGCGTGAGCACGAGCGCGCCCGCGCCGAGCAAGAGCGCATGCACGACGATTGACGTCGCGAAAGCGCCCGAGCCGACCAACCGACGAGCCATCCCCCAAGTTTGACAGAGCTAGGCGCTCGCCGCTAGCGGCACGCGGAAGCAGCGGCGCGCGTTGTCGCTCGTGAGTGCGGCAAAGTGTGCATCGGGCAAGCCTCGCAGCTTTGCCAGGAATTTGCCGGTGTGTACCACGAAGGCAGGCTCGCAACGCTTTCCGCGCAGCGGCACCGGCGCCAAGTACGGGCTGTCCGTTTCGACCAAGATGCGATCTTCGGGAGCCCAAGCCGCGACCTCTTGGATCGCGCGGGCGGTCTTGAACGTCACGATGCCGGAGAAGGACAAATAGAAGCCGAGAGCGAGCGCGCGCTCGGCGAACGGGCGATCTTCGCTGAAGCAGTGGATCACACCGCCGCAATCGCGCGCCTGCTCGCTCTCGAGGATGCGAAGCGTGTCTTCGGCGGCGCTACGCGTGTGAATGATCAGGGGCTTTTGGATCGCGCGCGCGACGGCGATGAAGCGGCGAAAGACTTCGGTCTGCACGTCGCGCGGCGAATGGTCATAGTGGTAGTCGAGTCCGACTTCGCCGACCGCGAGCACGCGCGGATGCGCGAGGATCGCGCTGAGATCGATTGAGCCGTCCCGCGCGGCGTCGTGCGGGTGCACGCCGGCCGAGGCAAATACGTCCGCGTGCCGTTCGGCGAGTGCGAGCGCTTGTTCGGCTTGCGCGCGGCCGCCGACTCCGACGCACAAGAACTTCGATACGCCGGCCGCGCGAGCTCGCTCGAGGATCGCGCCGGCGCCATCTGGATTGTGTTCGTCGTCGAGGTGACAGTGGGTGTCGAACCAGGTCATGAAAAGAGCCTCGCGCGCATCGACCATAGCAGAAGCGCGACCACGACGATGCCGGCCATGACCAAGAACTCGGCCCGCTCGACCGCACGCGCGATCACCGCCATCGCGATCAGCGCGAACGGCGCGGGCAGCGCGTCCCACGGTGAAAATCCGCATTTGCGCCGCAACGAGAGTACGCACAATGAGAGCACGCTGACTGCGTATTGAAACAGAACCGCCACGCTCGAGAGCACGAAGAGTTTGCCGAGCGCACCCACCGAAACCAGAATCACGACCAGCACGAGCGTGATGAAGAGCGCGCGGCGCGGCACGTGATGCTTGGTTTCCAGCGCTAAAATCGCGTTTTCTTTGCCCGAGGCTTCGACCGCAGAGAGGTAGCGCGGAGTCATCGCCAGCATGCCGAAGGCGATGCCGACAGCGGAGACATTTGTGCCGGCGCTGACCACGCTCGCTAACCGCGCGCCGCCGAGCGCGCGCGCGGTCGCGATCAGCGGTGTGTGTTCGCTCCCCAGTGTCGGTACCGAGGCGACGCAAGCCCAATGTAAAAGCGCATAAAGCAGAGCGCTCAGTACGAGCGAACCGACGGTCGCAAGTGGAATGGCGCGCGTGGCCGAGCGAACATGCGCGCCCGGCACCGGTACGATCTCGAAACCTTGCATCGGGAACACGATCAAGAG
>DASYCL010000814.1:0-3417 GCA_036500245.1 Polyangiaceae bacterium
CGCCGCAGGCAGTGGCGGAAGCGCGATGAGCGACTGTTCGCCGCCCGCGGACGTGTTCAATCCGATCGCGACGCTGAGCCAAACGGGCTGCGTCGATCCGAATGATCCGCGCAAACCGATCGCGCGCGCCGTGAGCTACGAAGTCAATAGCCCGCTTTGGTCGGATTCGGCGGATAAGCAGCGCGCGTTCGTGTTGCCGCCCGGCGGAAAGATCCACGTGCGGGACTGCGCCGCAAACATGGCGGTCGATTGCCCGAACGGAGTTGAAGACGACGGTCGCTGGAATTTCCCGGTCGGCACGGTGATGATCAAGATCTTCATGTTCGACGACAAGCTCGTCGAAACGCGCTTGTTCATGCTCCTCGATCCGGACAATTGGATCGGTTACAGCTACGAGTGGGACGAAGGCCAAACAGACGCAAAGATCACGACCTCCGATCGGGCCGAGGTGATGTTCAACACGGGCACGCGCACCGTGGATTGGCACTACCCGAGCCAGCAAGATTGTTTGACGTGTCACAACCCCGGCGCCGGATTTACGCTCGGGCCAGAGACCGCGCAGCTGAATCGCAACGTCGCCGGCACGATGATGAATCAAATCGATCAGATGGCGGCGCTCGGCGTGTTCGAGACTGCTCCCGCGAAGCCGTACAAGGCCGCCCTAGTGACGCCGTACACGAGTCAAGCCGGGAATGCGGGCGGCACGACGACACAGCAAGCGCGCTCGTATTTGCACGCTAATTGCGGCTTTTGCCATCGTCCGGGCGGAGCCTATTCGGTCTTCGATTTGCGCAACGACACTGCGCTCAAAGACACGAACATTTGTAACGTAGACATCCAGAAGCCGCCGATCCCCAGCGCGCCGAACTCGACTAAGATCCTCGCACCCGGCAGCGCGATGGACTCGGTGATGTGGCAGCGCATGAACGTCGCCGATCCGGACGTCGGACGCATGCCGCAGATCGCGTCTTACGCCGTCGATACCAACGCGACCCAGGTCGTGGGCGATTGGATCAATTCGCTGAAACTTGCAGACTGCACCCAATAGCAGCGCGGTGCGGACGCGAAGTCAGTCCGCGAGCAGCTTCACCAGAGTTCGAGTTCGTCGAGCATGAACGCATGCGAATGATCGACAATAACCCTCAAGGGTGATTTAGCGAAGCCGAACTGCATTGCCGCGTCGTGTCGAACGGGGGCGCTCGGCTCGGTTGGCGATTTCGCTCAAAGCAGTGGCCAGAACCGCCTTTGCGGCGCAGTTCGCGTACGCGGTGTTAAATTCGAATCCGCCGAGCTTCGGGATTGAGCCGTACTCGGTGCACGACTGGATCACGGGTTTAGCCATGCCTCGAACCATCTTTTCGAAGTCCGCACTCGCAGTGTGTTGGTGCTGCGCCGCTATTTTTTCCGCTTGCGCGGTGCCTCGAGGAGGGCCGCCCGCTGGCGCGGACGAAGACGGTACGGTCGATCAAGGTGGCTCGTTCGCCGCGAGCGGTGCCTCCGGTAGCTCGACGACCGAAGCCGGCACTTCGAGCGCGAGCGGCGGTTTTGGTGCAAGCGGCAGCTCAGGCGTGGCGGGAACTTCGAGTATCGGGGGCAGCTCGAGCGCGGCTGGCAGCTCCGGCAGCGGCCCGGCCGCGTTCGGTGGCACGAGCAGCAGCGGCGGCAGCTTCAGTTCGGGTGGAAGCTCTATTGCAGGCTCCACGAGTGGCGGCGCAAGCGCGGCGGGCAGCGGCGGCAAAGCTTCAGGCGGCAGCGCGGGCTCGAGCGCCGCAGGTTCGAGCAGCGCGGGCACGGGCTCGGCCAGTTGCAGCGTGTCGATTTGGTCGGCGGCTGCGGTCTACATGATGGGCGACAAGGCCTCGAAAAACGGCATGCAATACACGGCCGCGTATTACACGCAAAACAACGACCCGACCGATCCCCAGAACTGCTGCGGCGGCGGCAAGCCGTGGGCTTCGTCGGCGTCGTGCAATTGAGCTTTCGCCGCGCTCGCCTCAGCTTGAAATTTTTTGCTGACGGCGCGTGACGGCGTCGCCGTGGCACGAGTGCGTCTTTCGTAATTGCCAATCAGCGATAGAATGGTTCGGCAGACTCCCAACAAAAGGAGGTCAGTCATGAGCCGAATTGCTATTTTGGCGGCACTCGCGTTTTGCGTCGCGTTCACCGCGGCATGTAAAGACGACGCGAAGTGCGAAAAAGCGCGCATGGAGCTCAGCAAATCTTGGTCCGGTGTGCGAGAGGCCGCGACTCGCCGCAAACTGGACGGCGTCGACACTGCCGCTTGGACGGACGTGGAGAATAAGGCTGAATTGCTCGAAAGCTCGTTCGTCACTCGCGAAGTGACTTGGGACAGCGCCGAGAAAGCCAGTGCTGCGATCGCCGCGGCGTTGCCCGAATTGCACGCCGAGAACGACAAGCTTGCCGCAAGTTTCCGCGGCTCGGCGGACTCGGCGTTGAAAGAGCAATCGGAATTCGAAAAGCAGTGCCGTTGACGGCGCAGCCTCGCGCCGTCCAGAGCCGCACGAAATAGCAGACGCACCGCGACGCCAGGCAGTGTAGTGAGCCTCTCGATGCGGCGAAGCGAGCTCGAGAAGGCAGTCGTGTGGCTCGTCCCACTTGCGGCGCTCTTGCTCGATCTCACGCTGATCGGCTGGGTTTTGCCGCATACGCCCGTGCGCGACGAGACCACATTTTATCCCGCGGCGCAGGCGTTCGCCAAAGCCGGCGCGCTGCCCTCGCTCGAGTTTTTGCGACACTATCCAGCGCCGCAAGCGCCGCTCAGTCTGTACTGGGCGGGACGGCTGCTGTCGCTGTGGCCGAGCTTGGAATTGTTGCGCGTCGCGAACAGCTGCTTGATGTGCGGGGCGCTCTTCGTCTTCGCGCGTTTTGCCGCGCGGCAACGCGAAAACACGATGCTAGCCCCGCTCCTGCTCGCTCTCAATCCATACTTCCACTTAGTCGCGACGCACTTTTACACCGACGCGCTCTACTTCGCGTGCGTAGTCGCGATCGTCACGCAACGCGCGAAACAGCCGAGGCTCGCGCTCACGCTCGCGCCGCTCGCGCGGCAGTTCGGCGTCATCTTCCCACTCGGTGAAGCGCTCTTCGCGCTCGGGCAAAGGCGCTTCAGGGCCGCACTCGGGGCGCTCGCGTCGTTGCTGCCTCTCGCGCTCTTGTGTTTGCTCTGGCACGGGCTCACGCCCGATACGCCTCGAGCCGAAGTCATGACGGACGTGCACCGGGCTTATGGTTTTTTCTTCCCTTACGTAGCGGCCTATCACGTCGCTGCACTCGGGTTTTATCTCGCGCCCGCGCTGGCGCGTGTCGAGCGCAGCCCTTGGTTCTGGGTTTCTGGCGCGATCGCCGCGTTTTTGGAGCTCGTCGCGCCCGCACACCAAAATTTTTCTGCGCGCGTCG
>DASYCL010000815.1:0-2023 GCA_036500245.1 Polyangiaceae bacterium
AGCGGCGTGTGCAGGGCGGGCGTCACGTTCCACACCACTTGCCAGCCGATGAAGCAGGCGAGCACGAACACCGTGAGGTGCGAAACGAACTCCTTCGGCGCGACCGAGCCGAGTAGCGCGAGCAGCGACGCACCGATGATCATCAAAGCAACGTTGCGCACGGGACTCGGCGCCGGACCTTTGGCAAGCCCGGGTTTCGGTGCTTCGAGTTTGGGTTGGGGCTTGGGTGCGGGCGGCAGATTCGCCGGCGCTGACTTGGGCGGAGGCCACACGAGTTTTCCCTCGTGCAGCACGATCGCGCCGCGCACGACGGCGTCTTCCAAATCGATGTGCCAGCTCTTGGCGCCGCCCATATCCGCCAAAAGGTGCGTCAGATTGCTGCCGTAGAGCTGGCTCGCGGTCGGCGCGAGCCGGCTCGGCAAATCCACATAGCCGACGAGCGTGACGCCGTGATGGGTCGTGACTTCACCCGGACGGGTGAGCGCGCAGTTGCCGCCGGCCTCCGCCGCCAGATCCACGATCACCGAGCCCTGGCGCATGCTGTTCACCATCTCTTCGGTGAGCAGCACTGGCGCGGCTTTGCCCGGCACGAGCGCGGTCGTGATGATGATGTCGACTTCTTTGGCTTGCTTCGCGAAGAGCGCCATCTCCGCCGCGATGAACTCGGGGCTCATCACTTTGGCGTAGCCGCCCGAGCCCGCGCCCTCTTCTTTGAGCTGCACTTCGAGAAACTCCGCGCCCATGCTCTGGATCTGCTCGCGCACTTCCGAACGTGTATCGAACGCGCGCACGATCGCGCCGAGCCCGCGCGCGGCGCCGATCGCCGCGAGCCCAGCCACGCCCGCGCCGATCACGAGCACTTTCGCCGGCGGCACTTTGCCGGCCGCCGTCATTTGTCCGGTGAAGAACCGCCCGTAGAAGCTCGCGGCTTCGATCACGGCGCGATAACCCGCGATGTTCGCCATCGAACTCAGCGCGTCCATCTTCTGCGCGCGGGTGATGCGCGGCACTTGGTCCATCGCGAGCACCGTTGCGCGACGCGACGCGAGCTTCTGCACGAGCTCCTCGTTCTTGGCTGGCCAAATGAAACTGACCAAGGTCGAGCCTTCGCGCAAAAGCTCCGCCTCGTGCACGCCGAGCTCGCTGTGTTGCTCCGGTGGCTGCACCTTGAGCACGATGTCCACCTGCGCCCAGAGCTCGCGAGTATCACTCACGATCGTCGCGCCGAGCGCGGCGTATTCGGCATCTTCGAACGACGCGCCGGCGCCGGCTTGGCTTTGCACCAAGATCTCGAAGCCGAGCTTCTGCAAGCGGCTCACGGTCTCGGGAGTCGCGGCAACGCGCCGCTCGCCGGGGCGGATTTCCTTGGGAATACCGATCTTCATGCTCCTCCGTGTTCGTCCGCGGCGCCGACAGGAACTGCGCCGACCGAAGCCGAGAAACGCGCGGCACGCGCGACATTAGCACCGTCCCAAGCGCATCGAAACGCGCAAAGTCGTGTTCATTTCGCGCATGCCGCAGCGCCGCACCGGCGCGGCGACTCGCGCTGTGGCGGCAAATTCGGCTCAGGCGTGCGCGCCGGTCGAGAGCGGCTTGAGCGTCGTGCCTTCGGGATCGTTCACCGGCGCCTGGGCCTGCCAATCCTTACTCGTGGCGAGCATCGAACGCGCGCGACCGGTGTGCTTTGCTTGATAGAGTGCAGCATCCGCCGCACGCATCAATTCTTCGGCCGTCGCGCCCGGGAATTGGTCGGACGCCGCGACGCCGATGCTGACGGTGACGGGCACTTTACCGCTCGAAGTCACGACGGGCGATTCAGCAACCAAGCGACACAAACGCTGCGCCACGGTGAGCGCGACGTTGGCCTCGCACTCGGGCAAGACGCAGATGAATTCTTCGCCGCCGAAGCGCCCGACCGAGTCATACGCGCGCACGCCGATCTTGAGGCGCCGCGCTGCCTCACGCAGCACGACGTCGCCCGTCGAATGGCCGAACGTGTCGTTGATGGCTTTGAAATGGTCGA